>JAJZLA010000344.1 GCA_021803845.1 bacterium
GTTATTTTCGACAAGGTTCTTAAACCTTTTTTTTATGAGATAAATAAATTGGTTCGTAATGAATATTTCGGGAACGGTAATTATAACCTGTTTATTTAAACTTAAGGCAAAGTCTAAAATATTAAAATAAATCTCGGTTTTGCCGCTTGCGGTTACGCCGTGCAGTAAAAAAGTTTTATACGAACCGGAGCTAATTGCTTCGCGTATAAGGCCGACGGCGCTTTCCTGCTCCTGCGTGAGACTGTAAGCGGCATCGGAAAGGAACTTGCGCCTTCCCGCCGGATTTTCGGCAGTTTCGGTAATATTCCCGCCGTCTCCGTTTTTGCCGGAGGATTCGATAAGCATGGCTTCATCGTAATATTTATCCAATAAATCGAAATGCTTAACGTCTAACGAAGGCAGAGCCGTCTCAAAGACTCCCGATATGTTTTCATGGTAATATGAAGAAAGGAAATTAAAAATATCTTTGCGGGATTCGTCGAAGAAACGGGGTTTGGAAACGCGGTATATATTTTTTAATTTTATCTTTTTGTTTTCGGCAGGATAGTCGTCGTCCCGCCTTATATTGTATATGAAACCGTATAATATCCTGTTTTTAAAAGGAGCTAACACGGCATTTCCTATTTCCGCATCGGCTTCTAATTCTTCAGGTATTAAGTAGGTAAATTTAATATCCGTTCCGCTTTTGGGTATTACTATGTCTGCCGTCGTCATAGCTTTATATTATAATATAAATAAGTGCAATATAAAACTATGCGTAAGCCCAAATCCCGATTTAGAAAAATACTTATATATTCCAATGCTAAGTAAATCTGGATTCCTGCTTTCGCAGGAATGACACCAAACTGGTGAAACGATAAATCCTCTTAAAGTCATTCCCGCGTATGCGGGAAAGTTTAGGATAAACTTCACGAGACCAAAGGTCGAGAGCGAAGCGTTAATCCAGAAAATAAATTTCTAAATCGGGATTTGGGGTAAGAATAATTAACGATTCGCCGGGGTTTGATTCCCGCCGCCTTTTCCTCCTTTTAGCGGATAGAGCTGTCTTCTGTAATAATCTTCCTCGTTTAATTCTAATTTTCTGCCGTCGAAGGCAGTAAAATATTTCCCGTTTCCGAACTCCGTTTTCCATGCCTCGTCGGCTATTTTCCCGTAATTTTGCGAATACTCGTCCATCTTGTCTTTAAGTTCGGTTATTATCGACTCTCCTCCTTCCTGCGTCGCTTTTGCTCCTCCGGCAGCGACGACGTTCCTGAGTATTTTCGGATGGTCTATTATCATACAAGGACGCAGCCTGTTTTTAACGCCCATCTGCTCTTTTCTTATAGATTTAAAATACATCGAGCTCAAAATTTCTTCCATCGGTTTATCGAAAATATTGTCGGCGGCAAACTGGGCAAATACGCACGGTTCTACTCCGCCGTTTGCGTTTATGTGAAGATAGACCCGTCCACCGGAAAGGCATCCGTGCGAAAGCACCCCGTCGTTCCAGAAATCGGCGACTACGATGGGCTTGGTTTCCCTTATTTCTACGACCCTTTTTCTTCTAAAATTGCGTTGTTCCGGAGTCGGCATAAGATTTACGTCCGGTTCCCGTCCGATAGGTATATAGTTAAAATACCAGCCCAGAAAAGCCCCCTGTTTAATGTAAAAATCTATGAATTCGCCGCTTACTATTACTTCGTTGTTAAAGCGGGTGGCCGTTGCGGAAAATCCGAAAAGCATACCGTTGTCCTTAAGGTTTTTCATCGCCGAAACTACTTTTTTAAAATGTCCTTTTCCTCTTCTTTCGTCCGTTTCGTCCTCAAACCCTTCCACGCTTATACACGGAAAAACGTTGCCGAGCCCGGCAAGCCTTTCCGCTGTTCTGCCGTCTATCAAAGAACCGTTGGTATATATCTGAAAATAGCAGTCGTCGTTTCTTTCGAGTATATCGAACAGGTCTTTCCTTACAAAAGGTTCTCCGCCGGATATCGTATAAAAAAATATTCCGAATTTCTTTCCTTCGTCGATAATCTGGTTAATCTTTTCAAAGGAAAGCATATCCCTGCGGGTATAATTTGCCGAATAGCATCCGTAGCATTTTAAATTGCAGTGCATAGTCGGGCTTATGACGTAAAAAAGAGGCGGATAAAATCCGTTTTTTTCGATAAAAGCCTTTCTTCTGTCGCCGCTGAGCAGAAGAAAGTTCGAGATAAAATTGTCCAATATTCCTCTTTTGACGTTTTTCGACAGATACGGCAGTTTCCTTTTTAAACCGATAAAAATATGGTCGAAGAATATCTTGCCGGCAGGAGCTTCAAAGTTGTTTATTTTATCGGAAAGTTTGATTATGGTTTCATCGCTCAATTTAGGCAATACGTAGTCTCCTGCGATATGAAGAGTATTTTTTACGAAGGCTGTTTTAAGGTTTTGCTTTAATGAAGATAATTCCATCATTTTAGTCCCCCCATGTATAATAAATTGATTTATAATTAAATATTATATTTCGATATTATATTTAATTTAATAAAACTATTTTTATTTTTGGAGAACCTTAATAGGTTTTATGTTTTCCGCTTAATGCTTTTATTAAAGTTTATCGCAATAATTCAAAAAGTCAATGCCGGATTTTTCTTTGTTCACATCTTTCTTATTTTTACCGGTTGCATTTTTAATATTTTTTTGGGATAATTATAGCAGGGAAAAACAAAATTTTAAAAAAG
>JAJZLA010000345.1 GCA_021803845.1 bacterium
TATATCCGACAAAACAGGCGAAGACAAAAAGAAAATAACGGAGGCTATAAAAAACGGAAGATGCTTTTTTGCTTTCGACATGCTCGGCATTCCAAAAAATTTTTACTTTGGAGCACAGTCTTCGGACGGAAAAAAATATTTCAGCGGGGATTATATAAACACATCCGAAATTAAAGGCAAAACGGAAGACGAAACTAATCTTAAAGATAAAGGAAAAGAGAAAGATAAAGATAAAGGAAAGAATCAATATAGAGTTAATGATAAATACAAAGGCAGTGCAAGCAAAAAAATAGACAAAAACGATAAAAAAAATGTTATAATATTTTCCGGAATAGATATAAACGGCAAGAAAAATCCTTATAAAATAAATTTATTCAAAAACGGCGAAAAAATATTTTCGTCAAAGAATACCGACCTAATTTATGAAATAAATAAGATAAACGATTTTTCAAAAGAGCCTGAGTCCGATTTTTACAGGGTAGAAATAGACGTTTATTTCGGGCGCAAAAAAATAACATATCTTTATTCAAACAATATAGAAATTTATTGCAAAAAAAATTAAGCTGACTTTTTTATAAATAATAATAAACTTAAATCACCGTTAGAAATTTATTTATCTGCATAAACGGCATGCATTTATATCCGCCTACGCGGAATGACTATGCTGGGATTGAGGTTTTAACCCAAAAGGTGTCCATTTCCGTCCGCATCAAATGCATGCTTTGATAAACGCGGACGGAAATATCGCGAAAGCGGGCAAGGTTTAAAGCCGTCGGTATTTAGACGGCTCATCCAGTATTTATTATATGTTTAAATAATTTTAATAGTTTCTAACGGTGATTTAAGGTAATAATAATTTAAATTTAAATGCTATGCTAAACCCCGAAGATATCGAAAAAATAGACAGAGAGTACGTCTGGCATCCTTTTACGCAGATGTCGGACTGGGAAAAAGAACGCAACCTTTTAATCGAAAGGGGGGAGGGCGTTTATCTTTACGATATTCATGGAAACAAGTATATAGACGGAGTATCTTCCTTATGGGTAAACGTTCACGGACACAATAATCAGGAACTTAATTCCGCGCTCAAAGAGCAGATAGATAAAATTGCGCACAGCACGCTTTTGGGGCTTGCAAACGTGCCGTCCGCAATACTTGCCGAAAAACTAGTAGAAATAGCGCCTAAAAACCTTAAAAAAGTTTTTTATTCCGATTCGGGTTCTACCTCCGTTGAAATTGCTATTAAAGTAGCTTTTCAGTACTTCAGACAAAAAGGGCCGAAATATAAAGACAAGAAAAAAATAATCGCCGCCACGTCGGCTTATCACGGAGATACCATAGGAAGCGTTTCCGTAGGAGGAATAGGGCTTTTTCATTCAATATACAAGCCTCTTTTGTTTGATACTATAAGAATAACTTATCCTTACTGCTACAGATGCCCTTACGGTTTAAAATATCCGGACTGCGCTCTGCACTGCGCAAAAGAAGCCGAAAAGATAATTAAAGTGCATGCCGAAGAATCCTGCGCTTTAATTATAGAGCCTATGATACAGGGTGCATCTGGGATGATAACTATGCCCGCAGGATATTTGAAAAAAATAGAAAGGGCTTGCAAAGATAACGGAGTTTTGCTGATATTAGACGAAGTGGCTACCGGTTTCGGCAGGACGGGAAAAATGTTCGCCGCATTTCATGAAGACGTTTCGCCGGACGCGATGTGCACGGCAAAAGGAATTACCGGCGGCTACCTTCCTATGGCGGCTACTCTGTTCACGCAGGAAATTTACGACGGATTTCTCGGAAAATACGAAGACAATAAAACGTTCTTTCACGGGCATACTTATACCGGAAATCAGCTTGCTTCCGCCTGCGCCGTAAAATCTATCGAACTTTTCAAAAAAAACGGCCTTTTAAATAAAATGAAACCGGTTATCAAACGTTTCAACGAACTTTTGAAACGGTTTCGGGAGCTTAAAAACGTCGGAGACGTAAGAAATATCGGACTTATGGCCGGAATTGAACTGGTTAAAGACAAAAAGACCAAAGAGCCTTTCGCCGAACATGAAAGAACAGGGCATAAAGTAATTTTAAAAGCAAGGGGAAAAGGCGTAATCATAAGACCGTTAGGCGACGTCATAGTCCTAATGCCGCCGCTGGTTATAGACGAAAGGACGCTTGAAACGCTCTGTTCAGCCGTTTACGAATCTATCGAAGAGGTCGTAGGTAAATAAATTATGAATTTAAACTCTTTAAATAAAGGTTATATAGGGGTATTTTTTTCCTGGGCGTTAGCCGCGGGGCTTTTTTATCCGGGAATTATTTTTTTAATGTTTTTAGAGTCGTGCGCGATCCCTGTTTCTTCGGAAGTTGTTTTAATGGTTTCGGGTTTTCTTTCCGAAGAAGGCAAAATAAATTTTTATCTCGTGGTTTTAAGCGCTACCGCCGGAACTTTGGCAGGATCTTCTCTGCTTTATTTTATAGGCAAAAAAGGCGGAAGGCGCATAATAGAAAAATACGGAAAATATTTCTTAGTAAATAAAAAAGACCTTGAAAAAGCCGAAGATTGGTTTAAGAAATACGGTTCTATAACCGTTTTTATCGGCGTCTGCCTTCCGGTTATCAAAACCTATATAGGCTTCCCTCCGGGCGCTTCCCTTATGAATTACAAAAAATTTGCGGTTTACATAGTCTTCGGTTCGCTTA
>JAJZLA010000346.1 GCA_021803845.1 bacterium
AGACGGAGCAGAAGTTCAAAACGGTTATGCCGAAGAATACGGAAGAGTTTCCGATAATTCGTTAAGGTCCGAAGAAAACAAAATTTCAAGCCAGTACCTTAAATACCTTAAAAAATATCCTCTGCTGACCAAAGAGCGGGAATACGAACTTGCTATTAAAGCCGGAGAGGGCGACGCAGAGGCGAGAGATTTAATGATAAAATCCAACCTCGGACTAGTGATAAGCGTCGCAAAAAAATTTCTAGGAAGAGGACTGTCTTTTGAAGATTTAATTATGGAAGGGAATCTTGGACTTATAAAAGCCGTCGAAAAATTTAAACCTAAATCCGGTTTCAGGTTTTCTACATACGCTATATGGTGGATAAGGCAGACCATAGAGCGCGGAATATTAAATTCCGGCAGGGTAGTCAGGCTTCCAATCCATATATCCGAAAACGTATATAAATATTCGAGGGCGGTAAAAGAAATAACTTCTGAAATTCAAAGGACTCCCAATATGGGCGAAGTAGCCAAGCGCATGGGGATTAAAGAATCGAAACTCGAAAAAATCATGAGTTTGGTCGGCAATATTTATTCTTTGGACGCCGTATATACCGGCGGCGAAGACGAAGAAAACCAGTCTAATTCTTTTTCTAATTTAATAAAAGCCGATGAAAGCCATGATTCGGCTTTCGACGAACTCGATAAAATAGAAACGCTTAATCTTTTAAACAGCTGGCTTTTAAGGCTTTCAAAGCAGGAAAGAAGCGTTGTAATTTTAAGATACGGCATTAACTACGAAAAGTCCCGCACCTTAAACGAAGTAGGGCGGATATTCGGCCTTACAAAAGAAAGAATAAGACAGATAGAAGTAAAAGCCTTAAAAAAGCTCAGGCAGATGGCAGAAGAATCGGGTTTTGAAGGCAAGCCGCCCGCCGCGGAAGAAAAGGAAGAGAATTGAGTTCGTTTATAAAAAAATATAACAAATATAAATACGAGATTTATTTAATCCTCGTTTCTCTTTTTGCGCTTATAGTCCATATACATCTTGCTTCTACCTTAAACCTCGGCAACGACGAAGCGCATTATTACGTATGGTCTTTGAAGCCCTCTTTGGGCTATCTCGACGACGCCCCTATGGCAGGCTGGGTTATATACCTTACGGACGCCATTTTCGGCAAAAGCCAGCTTTCCGTCCGTCTCGGCTCTATTATATTCTCTTTTTTCGACGGATTTTTAATATACTATCTTACCTATATTCTATTCAAAAGCAGGCGCGCCGCTTTTTTCTCGTTTCTTTTTTACCTATCCGCCGTCATATTCGGCATGGTTCTTTCCGTTATGATGCTTCCCGACGCGCCTCTCGTATTTTTTACCCTGTTATTTTTCATATTTTTTTACAAGGCGGTTGAAATAAAGGGGACAGATTTGAAATCTGCCCCCTTTATTTTCTGGCTCCTCTCCGGCATTTTCCTCGGACTCGCTTTTCTCGGCAAATATACCGCAGCCCTTATTCCGCCCGCGGCGCTTTTATACCTGCTTCTTTCTAAACGGAACAGGCATTACCTTAAAACTTTTTATCCTTACGCGGCCCTTGCCGCCGCTCTTTTGGTATTTTCGCCCGTTATATACTGGAATGCCGTCCATAATTTTATCTCTTTCAGGTTTCAGATTTCGCACGGTTTTTCCCACCCGACCCCCGGACTATCTTTGCTTTTAGCCGGCTGGCTCGGTCAGGTTCTCGTTATTACGCCCTTTATATACATATTTCTTATCGGAGCGTTTACATATGCAATAATAAAAATAAAGAAGGAGCCTTTACTATTCACCCTCTGCTTCTCCCTCCCTATCCTTTTATTTTTCGTACTTAACGGCTATTCGCACAGAATACTCGTCCACTGGCCGGACGTCGGCTACCTCGCCGCATTTCCGATTATGGGCTATGCCGCCGAAGCGCTTATCGCCGGAAAAAAAATAACAAGATATTATGTTTATTTTGCGCTTTTTTTCGGTTTTTTTCTGTCCTACGTACTTTACAACCAGATTTACTATAACTCGATACCGGTGGGCAAAATAATTCGTTATATCGACAAAGAAAAACGTCTTAAAAAGGGCGGAGTGTTTTCCGTAATACCGCGCATTCCCGGCAAGCCTTCGACCGCCGATATAACCAACGACCTTTTCGGCTGGAAGCACGCCGCAAAATATATAGGAATAGTTTATAAAGGATATAAAACGGCTGACGCTCCGCTTTTTATCCTTACGCATCATTATGCCATAGCCGACGAACTCGTCTATTACGGCGGATACAAACCCGGCGGCAATATTTACGATATATCCGGCTTTCTTAACCAGTACGACCTGTGGCAGAATTTAAACAAAATCGGCGGAAAAAACGCACTTTTCATTATGGACGACAAATATATGATTAATCCCGTAAAAACCTACGCTCCATATTTCAAATCCATAAAAAAAATAGGACGCCTCGACATATATTTAAAATTCAAACCCGTAAGAACATATTATTTATATCTTATGAAAGATTTTAACGCTAAAAAGACGATTGAACGTTTAAAAGCCGAAAGCAGGATGTATTAGCACCTTTTTCACTCTTGACAATTAGTTTTCGTAAATATATAATTAACTGTCGTAAACAAAAAACAAGTAAACTATACGGAGATTAAACAATCTTAATGGACTTAGACTTAAAACAGTTTATCC
>JAJZLA010000347.1 GCA_021803845.1 bacterium
CATTATTGTTGAGCCACATAAGCATCGACTCGCCCTCTATGTATTTTACGACAAAATTGAGATTGTTTGGAAGTCTTTTTTCCGGATGACCGTTTAAATAAACTTCGTCAAGGCTGTTAAGCACGCCTTCTTTGATGGTTTTTTGAATCGGCAGAAGATAAGACGTCCTGTCCTTCAGCTCTTTTTTGGCAAGTTCGCATGCGACTCCCGCTCCGGCAATGGCCGGCACGTTTTCTGTACCCGCCCTGCGGCCGAATTCCTGAATTCCCCCGTCTATAAGAGGCATTATGCGTATTCCTTTTTTAAGATAAAAAAGACCGACGCCTTTGGGTCCGTAAAATCTGTGCGGTGCGGCAGAAAGCATATCTACGCCGAGTTCCTTAACGTCGGTTTCGGTAAAACCGCATGAAGTATTTGCGTCTGTATGCATATACGCAGCGGAGTTCTCATGGACTATTTTTGAAATTTCCTTGATATCCTGAATAGTTCCTATCTCGTTAGATGCCTGTCCGATGCTTACTAATATCGTATCTTTTCTTAAAGCGTTTTTAACTTCCTGCGGATCGACCGAACCGTATTTGTCGACGGGAACTTCGGTGAACTCGAAACCCAGTTTTGCTAAAGATTTAACGGAATTTAAAACGCTGAAATGTTCTATTTTAGAAACGACTATATGTTTGCCTTTATCCATTTTCGCGAAAGCCGTTCCTTTTATTGCAAGGTTGTTCGATTCGGAACCGCTCCCCGTAAATATGACTTCATTGCTTGAAGCATTTAAAAGTTCGGCGGCCTGCAGTCTGGCTTTAGATAATGCTTCCCTCGGTTCGTCGCCTAAGGTGTGAATGCTTTGAGGATTGCCGTATTCGGACATAAAGTAAGGCTCCATTGCATCTTTTACTTCCTGCCTCATTTTCGTAGCAGCAAAATGGTCGAAATTTATTATTTTCACTTTTGCCTCCAAATTTAAAAATATGCAGCAAACTATATTATTATTATATTATGATATTTTTTTATTTATATTATCTTATCGTCTTTATTTTTTAACATAAACTACGTATTCGGGCAAATTAATTTCGTAGGACAGAAATTCATGCCCTGTTTTTTTGCAGTAACTCTTTAAATCTTCTATGATACCTTCGTCGGACGCCGTGACTTTTAATACCGAACCGTCCGGTATTTTTTTAAACTCCTCGGCAACTTCCATAATCGGCATTGGACACATCAAACCGAAAGTATCGAGTTCGTAATCGTAATCCATAATTATTATACCACCCGTATATATAATATTACCTGACGCTTAAAATTTACAAACGGTTCCTATTTTTATGTTTTACGCCTGTTCAAGCAGGTCGTGTTCGTCTTCGTCGTGTTCCGGCGTTTCAACCCTGCCTATAGGTCCTTTGCCCTCTTTTCTGGCTTTATAATCTTCTATAGCAAGATGAAGTGCATCGGCGGCGAGATTTGAACAGTGCATCTTTACCGGAGGAAGCCCGTCCAAAGCTTCTGCTACGGCTTCATTGGATATTTTTTCGGCTTCTTCGAGAGTCTTGCCTTTTACCAATTCCGTTACCATGGAACTGGTTGCTATAGCCGCTCCGCAACCGAAAGTTTTAAATTTGACGTCTTCAATCTTGTCGTCCTTGACTTTAATATATATTTTCATTATATCGCCGCAAGTAGGATTTCCGAGTTCGCCTACGCCGTCGGCGTTTTCTATTTCTCCTACGTTTCTTGGATTCTGAAAGTGATCCATTACTTTTTCCGAATATACGGGCATAATATACCTCCGATTTATTTATAATTTATTTATATTTTATATTAATAATTTTAAATGTTTTTATTTATATATTGATTAAAACATACTTGACTAAATTAGTCAAGTATTATTTACGGACTATTTAAAAAGCCCGAGCCTAAGTTTTATGACTTTAAAAAAAGCTTCAAAAATAATGCCGTTAGACATTTTTGATTTTCCGTAAGTTCTTTCGTAAAATATTATGGGATACTCTTTAAAACTGCATTTGCCCTCTTTTACCATTCTGTATTTCATTTCTATCTGAAAAGCATAACCTCTCGAACTTATTCCGTCCAAATTTATTTTTTTCAGGCAGTTTACGTCGTACATATTAAAACCGCCGGTCAAATCGGTGATTTTAACGCCGGTAATAAATTTTGCATAAATATTTGCAAAATATGAAATTAATAGTCTTTTCATACTCCAGTTAATTACCCGTACTCCGCCGAAATAACGCGAACCGACTATCATCCCGCATTTTTCGGATTGCGCAAGGCTGATAAATCCGGCAATTTCTTCAGGATTGTGCGAAAAATCGCAATCTATGGTAACGACGTAGTCGTAACCGTTGTCTAAAGCAAAATTAAACGCCGCTACATAAGCCGTTCCAAGTCCGAGTTTTTTCTCGCGTTCTATAATAAAAACTCTTTCTTCGTTATTTACGGCATTGCTTGGAATTAAGTTCGTATTTTTATCTACGCTTTCGTTTATATTTATGTTTGGATTGACTTCAGCATTTGCGCTTAGCCGCTTGCGCGAACTAATATATTCTTTAACGATTTTTGCGGTGCCGTCTGGGGAATTGTCGTCTATTATTAAAACGTTAACGTCTAAAGGTAAGGTATTGGAATTGGTTGCAGTTTTTATCGTTTCGTTGATACTTAAAACGGAATTTAACATCCGG
>JAJZLA010000348.1 GCA_021803845.1 bacterium
TTGAATTTGACGAAATAAAAAACTACAAAGATTTATATCGATACGTACTAAATTATTTTAAGGGCGTTAAAAACAGAAAATATATTTTTATCGATGAAATTCAGGAAATTGCAGAATGGGAAAAAACAGTAAACTCTTTTTTAGCCGATAATTACGGCGATATTATAATATCCGGCTCTAACTCAAAACTGCTTTCTTCCGAACTTGCTACTTTGCTTAGCGGCAGGTATATAGAGATACCGGTTTATCCGCTTACGTTTAAAGAATTTTTGCGGTTTCGATTAAAAACTACTTATGACGAAACGGAATTTAAGAATTTTTTGCGTTACGGAGGATTGCCGGGCATACATTTATTACCCCTAAATGACGATGCCGTATTCGTTTATCTGAACTCTATATTGAATACCGTTTTATACAACGACGTAATTATAAGACATCAAATAAGAGATGCTGCCGTATTCGATAAAATAGTCAAATACCTATTCGATAATATAGGGAATATTACGACTGCTAAAAAAATTGCGGATTATTTCAAATCGCAAAAAGTGAAAGTTTCCGTCGATACCGTTTTAAACTATATAAGCTATTTAGAAACAAGCTTAATTATAGACATAGTGCCGAGATACGATATAAAGGGCAAAAAGTTTCTGGAATTTCACGATAAGATTTTCTTAAACGATATAGGACTTAGAAACGGATTTATAGGCTACAGGGAGAAAGATATCAACGGACTGCTTGAGAACATAGTATATAAAGAATTGCAATCCAGAGGCTACAAAGTATCCGTCGGCGCTATTAACCAATTTGAAATAGATTTTATTGCCGAAAAACAAAACGATATAAAATACATCCAGGTTTGCTATTTATTAAACGACAAAAGCATAATAGACCGTGAGTTCGGCAATTTAGAAAAAATTAGGGACAACTACGAAAAAATCGTAGTCTCTATGGATAAGTTTTTTCCTGAAGATAGGAACGGTATAATTCATCAGAATCTAATTGATTTTTTGATGGCTTAATTATAATATCGTCAGACGACCGTTTAGGAGGCAGCCCGCTCACTATAAAAGAAACGTTAATATGGCTCGAAGAGTCTAAAATTTTCTTTTATAAGATTAAACAATCAATACTTCAAAAATAAAATCAGGGATTTATTTGCTTGATTAATAATTGCCTTATTTTATCGATGCTTTTTATAAATTTTCCGGCAATTTCTACCGCCCTTTTTGCCTCAGGCTCGGTTACTTCCGAAAAATCGTCATAGTCGGCTTCATTTCTCAAAGACATTAATTCCTGATATATTTTACCTGTTTCGAGATCAACCGTTTTGTCTTTTACGAAATGAAGCGAAAACATGGTTTTTACGCCGTCGTGTTTTGCAGGATCTATGCCTTTTAGAATAAGCAGCGACCTTGCGGCATGATATACGGAATAGTAGCTTCTGTTTGCCGACGTTTTAAATCTCTTGGACTTTAGGTTGAATAAGGCATCTTCAAGCATTTCATTCGATTTTTGAAATCTTAAATCGGATAATGCCGTTTTTTCGTCACGGGTTAATTCCATATAAAACAACCCCATCTTTTTTAATGTTTTGATAAAAACCTGTTTTAAATCTTTTGTTATTATTAAATGAATGCAATGGAACGATTGTTACTGAAAACGGGATGCCGGTCTTAATTTCTTCCTCATAAAAAATATCGTTTATAAAAGAAATTTCCTTAGGCAATTTTTTACCGACGACTACGAGAACGTCCATATCGGAATCTTCCGAAAAATCTCCTCTTACCCGCGAACCGAAAGCCGTGACGCTTATTATATTGCTTCCCGCTCCGGTTTTTATTTTGTCGATAATTCTTTTAAACGAATCGGTTTCATATAGATACATATAATTATTTTATCATAATTGAATAATAAAAGTGTTGCGGCATTAGATTAGTGTTTATTTGCCGTATTTATTTTAACGGAAATAAATAAAAATCCGGCAAGAAATAAAAAAGAAGTTAACAAAAATATTTTTTTAACGGACATTTTGAACCTCCTAACAAAGTTTTAGTTTTACGTTACATTTTTATTATAGCCAGTCAGATTAATATTTTCAATTAAAACTTATATATTCCTTATCCTTTTATTCCGAAATAAAATAAGCAGTTAATTATCTATTTTTATTTTTGAATCTGATATAATTAATAAATGTATTGCGAAAATTTTAATAAAGACGGCAGGCTGAATTTCGGAGTAAATACCGATTCATTTTTCGGTATAGGGTTCGGTCTTCTCGGCGATAACAATATAGACCGTCTTCAGTCTTCGTTCGACGATTTCTTCAATCTTTTAAATTCCTATAATATAGGCAATATCGAAATAAACACTGAAATAGAACAGTTAAGCCATGGTTCTTTACAAAAATTCGTTATTCCTTCGATAAACGCTTTTTCTTCAAAATTGCCGTTCCCGCTTTCCGTTTCTGTCCATCTTCCTTATCTTCAGCTTAATCCGGCAAGTCCTTTAGAAGATTATAGGCGGGTTTCGGTTAAAGCGATTATTGGGGTAATAAATGCATGCAGGGGGTTGGACGTTAAAAAATTCGTTATCCATCTGACCTCCGAATTTGAAGATTCAATTATGTTTTTTCCTATAGAAGAAAAAGCAAAAAAGGCTTTAATCGATATTGCCGTCCGTCAGGCAAAGAAAAGCA
>JAJZLA010000349.1 GCA_021803845.1 bacterium
TATATTGATAACTAAAATCGATCTTATTCCCGAAGAAACTTATTACTGGCAATGGTCGAGGCATCTTGCTCTTTCATATTACGATATGTCTCCCATGATCGCCTATACTATCGCGTTAACAACTTTTTTCGGCAGATTCAATTCCCAGTTTTTCGTCAGATTTGCGGCTCCGGCTATTTCTTTGCTTTTGTCTTTGATTGCATATTCGGCTTTAAAAAAAATAACGGGAAAAACCTTGCAACCGTTAATATGGGCTATTTTATTAAACGCGGTCCCGATATTAAACATAGGTTCTATTCTGATAGTTTACGGAAATTTGCAGATGCTGTTTTTTTCGTTGACGATTCTGCTATTGTTATATTTTATTATTTCAGGCAAAGATTTTTACTGGTATTTAATCGGAATATCCACTGGACTTGCTTTGTTGAGCAAATACACCGCCGCATTTATTTATCCCATAGTTTTAGCTTTTCTTCTTTTAAGCCGTAAGCATAGGAAATATCTTTTTAAAAAAGAGCCGTATATCGCTTTTTTAATATCGGCAATTATATTTGCTCCCGTAATAGTTTGGAACAGCCTTAACGATTTCGTATCGTTCAGGCATCTTATGACGCTTTCCGGAAGTTATAAAAGCTTCGGTATATTTCTAAGCAATCTTTTTTTGTTTATAGTATCGCAGGCCGGTATTATTTCTCCATTTTTATTTTTAATAATAATGGTTTCGATGTTCGCCGGATTGTATATCGGCTTAAAAGAAAAAAACGACGTGTATTTAGCTCTTTCCGCCGCATCTATAATACCTTTTTTATATTTTTTATATCAATGCGCAAAAACAATGGTTCAGCCTAACTGGCCGGTTTTTTTATATTTTCCTGCTTTCCTGCTTGCTTCTCTTGTCGCATACAGGCTTTACGAAACTTCTAATAAGAAAATAAAAAAAATAATTGTTTATTTTTACGGTCTTTCCTTTTTCACGGGCATTCTGTTTTCGGTTATTATTTTTATTTCCCCTTATTATATTACGGTGGGAAAGCTGTTTAACGTTAAGGTAAGCAAAAGCCCTTTAAGAGATATGCTGGGATGGAAAAAGATGGCCGAAGACACGGATTTTATTTTAAATAAATACAAAAAAGACCGGCTTATTATAACCGCAAGAAGATTTCAAACGGCAAGCGAACTTGCTTATTACGTTAAAGGAAGGCCTCAGACATACTCCTTTAACTATTTTATTAGAAGCAACGAATATTCGCTATGGAATAATTTTAAAAACAAAAAAGGACGGAATTTTCTTTACGTGATAGATACAAAATACGGAAAAAATTTAGAAAAAAGCTTATGCGAAAATTTTAAAAGCTGTTCTTTAGTTAAGAAAACCGTAATAAAAAATAAATTCGGCCAAAAAATAAGAACGTTAAAATTTTACATACTTAAAGATTTTCTTTACAGAGATAAATATATGTTTAAAAAATTCTCGTCTAAGGAATTTTAAATTAAAATTTAAAAACCTTTTTCGTTAAGAACTTTTAAAGGTTCCGAAATCATATCGCCGAATTCCGCTTCTTTTTTCGAAAAGCCGAAAGCTAAAGCCATTAACTGGGTCAGATAAACAATTGGAAGTTCTGAGTCTTTTCCGAATTTTTCGACTATTTTCGGTTGATTTACGTCTAATGCGCCGGCGCATTTAGGGCATATAAGGGCTATAACGTCGGCTCCGGCTTTTTTAGCCTTTGAAATCGTCTGCGAACATAACGTAAAAGACGTCTCTTCGTCCTGCACTACGTTCCTGCCGCCGCAGCACTGCACTTCGTTGCCGTAAAAAACGGTTTCCGCGCCTAAAGCTTCCAAAAATTCATGCATAAAATGCGGTCTTTCGGAATTATCCATTTTAGGTTTTTTATCGGTAAACGTGTACATCGAAGGTCTGGAATAAAGGCACCCGTAATAAGGAGCGACTTTAAGCCCTTTAAGAGGTTTAACGACGTTCTTTTTTACTTCTTCTACGCCTTTTTCGTTATACAAAAATTCAAGAATGTGCCTTGCTTCGCCGTCCGGAATATATTCCTCGTTAAATTCGCCCGCTTCTTTAAATATTTCGTTAACGGCGGAAAGTTCGTTCTGGTTTTCCTTAACTCTCGCAATCGACCTGCTGAACTCATGATAGCATACGGAACAAGCCATAACTAAATTTTTAGAGCCGAGTCTGTTTTTAGCAAGCATCATATTTCTAAGGGGCATATACATAGAAGCCGCACCCTTGGATTTCATCTCGCCGATTCCGCAGCAGTTATAATCCGGAATTTCGATAAGCTCTATGCCCATTTTTTTTGAAACTAATTTTGAACTGTTATTGTAGGCTCTGTCTATAGTCAACAATGCGCATCCAGGATAATACGCCGCCTGATTTTCCTTTAATTTATCCATTTATCTAAACCCCCGCTTCGCCGTTTTCAATAGTATTTAGTTTATGTAAATAATTTTCTATAGCTTCTTTTGACCTGCTCCAGTTATGGGGCTTGCCAAGTCTTAATATAGAAAATGCCCTGCCGTCTTTAGCCATTTTAAAAATAGCGTCTCTTTCTATCTTTCCAAGCAGTTCTTTCATTCTGCCGGATTTCTGCATTGCGGACGTATGAAGTTTTGCGAGATCCAATCTTCCGTGTCCTATTATCATATCTTCGTATATTTTTTTTACT
>JAJZLA010000350.1 GCA_021803845.1 bacterium
AAACATAACTATAACTGCAACTGCGAATGCAAATACCCAAAAAGACGCCGCCGCTTACGGAACGGACGGACTAGAAGAATATGAAATTATCAACAAATTTATAATGAATTCTTTAACAAAAGAAAATATTACTATTGACAATTTATTGAAACTAAGCAATATTAGATTAAAAGCAAATGAAAATGAAATTATGAGAGCGCTTTCTATCCTCGAAATAAATTCGGAAATAGAAAGACTGCCTGGAGGAATAATAAAAAAGATATGAAAAATTTAGTTCTCGTAGAGTCCCCTTCTAAAGCAAATACTATAAATAAATATTTAGGCCCCGATTTTATAGTCAAAGCGACTGTGGGGCATATTAAAAATTTACCGAAAAGTTCGATAGGAGTAGACATAAAAAACGGCTTTGCACCTAAGTACGAAATAATAAAAGGAAAGGAAAAAACCGTAGACGAAATTAAAAAACTTGCAAAAAAAGCAGATATTATTTATCTGGCCCCCGATCCCGACCGCGAGGGGGAAGCTATAGCGTGGAACATAAAAGAGATTATAGACGAAATTAACGGCAAAAAGCCCGATATAAAAAGAGTTCTTTTTCATGAAATTACCAAAGATAAAGTTTTAGAGGCTATAAAAAATCCTGCCGTCTTAAACGAATCGATGTATGAATCCCAAAAAGCGCGCAGAATTTTAGACCGTTTAGTCGGTTACAACCTCAGCCCCTTTTTATGGGATAAAGTAAGAAGAGGGCTTTCCGCCGGCAGAGTTCAATCCGTCGCCCTGTATCTTATAGTAGAAAGAGAGAAAGAAATAAACGCTTTCGTCAAAGTAGAATTCTGGACGGTAACGGCTTTATTTGAAATCCAAGGCGGAGACAAGAAAAAATTTTCTACCGGTATCGAAGGCGAACTCTTTAAAATAAACGGAAAAGACCCTGAAATTAAATCCGAAGAAGAAGCCGAAGAATTGAAAAACAGGCTTCTTTCGATAAAAAACGATTACTCTATCGAAGACGTATCAAAAAAGCAGACTTACAGAAAAGCACCTCTGCCGTTGATAACGAGCACCCTTCAGCAGGAAGCCGCAAAAATACTTCATTTTCCCGTAAAGAAAACAATGTCCGTAGCGCAAAAACTTTACGAAGGCATCGAAATAGGAGCGGTGGAAGACGTAAGCAAAAAATCTCTCGGTCCCATAGGCCTTATTACATATATGAGGACGGATTCCACGAGAATATCGGACGAAGCGGCATCGGCGGCTAAGAAATTCATAAATGAAGTTTACGGTTTAGACTATATTGCCGATAAAAACTCTCCCAAAAAAAGCAAATCCCAGGAAAACGCCAAAAAAGTTCAGGATGCGCACGAAGCTATCAGGCCGACGAATATTTTATTGACGCCTAAAAAAATTAAAGCATACCTGAGCGCCGACGAATTTAAATTATACAATCTTATATGGACGTATTTTACGGCATCTTTCATGAGCCAGAGCATATACGACCAGTACGCTCTTACGCTAAAAGGAACTTATATCGGCAAAAATAAAGAAAAAGACGAATATATTTTTAAGACTACCGAAAGCATATTAAAATTCGACGGCTTCCAGAAAGTTATCAATGAAAATCTTAAAAATAAAGAGACTTTGGAAGAAGAAAGCAGCGCTCAAACTCAAAACGAAAAAAATCCTTCGTCTATAATTAAAATATTCGAACTGCTTTCAAAAGGCGACCCTGCTTCCATAAAAAAAGCAGACGTTTTTCAGCATTTTACTTCTCCTCCTCCAAGATACACCGAAGCAAGTTTAGTCAAGGCATTAGACGAAAACGGTATAGGAAGGCCTTCTACCTACCAGAGCATAATAGCCAACATCAAGACCAAAGACTACGTCGCAATGACTACCGAATCGGCTGATACCGCAAAAAAAGGGAGCGCAACCCAAAAATTTAAGCCGACCGAACTTGGAATGACGGTGTCCGATATTTTAAAATCAGGTTTTTCCGATATAATAAATTTGAAATTTACCGCTAATATGGAAAAAAAATTAGACGACATCGAAAACGGAAAAATACAAAGGAAAGAACTGCTTACGGATTTTTACGATAAATTTATGAAAAACTTTAAAGACGCCAAAGTTAATATAAAAAACATAAAAGGTTCGTCCGAACCTACCGACGTAATATGCGAAAAATGCGGAAAGCCCATGGTTATAAAAATGGGACGGTTCGGTAAGTTTCTTGCCTGCAGCGGATATCCGGAATGTAAAAACACTAAAGAAATAAAAAAAGTGAATAATGACGGTCAAAATATAGAACCTGAAAACGAAGAAACGGGAGAAATCTGTGAAAAATGCGGAAAGCCTATGATTATAAAAGCAGGCAGATACGGCAAATTTCTTTCATGCAGCGGATATCCGGAGTGTAAAAATATTAAACCTATTCCCGTAAAGGTTAATCAATCCAAAATACCGTGTCCTACCGGATGCGGCGGTTATCTTGTAGAAAAAAGAACGAAAAAGGGAAGAAAATTTTTCAGCTGTTCCAACTATCCCAAATGCGAATATGCATCATGGACGCTGCCCGAAAAACAATAATTTGATTTTATAAAAAAATTAAATTATTATTATATATTATTTATTAATATTTATTAAAATATATTATTTAATTATTTTCGAGGTGTCTTATGTCAAAAAGCATT
>JAJZLA010000351.1 GCA_021803845.1 bacterium
CCGATGCAGATAAAAATATCGGCATTAATACACGTAAAAAATATTTTGCGCTTCTGTATAATTTTAATTTTATCGCATTATGTTTTTTAACGTTTACTTTTTTCTTTTCAAGAATAGGTTCGAGAAGGGAACTGGTGCCTTTAGTAGGATACAGCATAATGGGCTTAAATAAAGCGGACATAGGACTGCTTGTTTCTGTATCGGCCGTAATCGGCGTCGTTCTTACATATTATTCCGACAGAGTTATAAATGTTATGGGAGTTAAAAAATCTATAATAACCTCTTTCATTATTACGGCCATAGGAGTTTTAAGCTTTATAATATTTAAAAACCTGATATCGTTCGGATTATCTATTATTTTATTAAGTGCCGGCGGCGGATTTTCAGGTCCTGCAAGAAACCTTTATTTAATGGACAGCGTAGATAAAAACCGTTACGACGAGGCAATAGGCATTTACAGGACGTTAAGCGATTTCGGTTTTGTCCTTGGACCTGTTGCGGTAGGAGCGGTGTTTGATTATTTTAATTATATAAATGCATATATTTTAGTTGCCTTTATAGTGATTTTTGCCACGGTTTTATTCGGATTTTTTGCAAAATCGTATAATAATACAAATACGACTACTACTGTCGTTGCAGATTAAAAATAAATAATATTTTCGTAATATTGCATAACATTATCGTTGTTAATTTTTGTTCTTTATTTATTTAAATTATTTCAATTTTTATTTCATTTAACGATAAATATCGAGCAAGGCAAGGCGCTTATTATCCTTTCAGCGGTACTTCCAAAAAGAATTTCTTTTATTCCTTCTTTATCTCTCCCTTTAAAGCCTAAAATTAATAGTTTGTTGCCTGTTTCTTCTATAAAATCAATTATTTCTTTGCAAGGAGCGCCTTTTTTGACGACAATAGCAATATTGGACTTTTCCTTTGCAAACCTGTAATTAAGTCCTCGCATTACGGATTCAAATTTATCGGCAAGATTTTTTTCATAATTTTCTAATTCGGCTTTAGTAGAATTATTTAGTCCTCTAATTAATTTTTCGTCTATAACGTGCAGAATGGTGAGGAGTTTAACTACGTCATCTGGTATTTTCAAAATTAATGGAATGGATTTAAGCGAAAAATCGGAAAAATCGGTAGCAAACACTATATCGTCGAACAGAACTCCGCAGCTCGTTTTAGCATCGTTCTTAAAATCGCTCGAAGAATGAAACAAAACCCTTTTCATAATAAGTATCGGTTTTTCCGTTTTTATAATTATATCGTATAAAGGAGAACCGTAAAAAGAAAAGTACCCTTTTTTTGCATCCGCTTTTTTATCTAAAACTACAAAATCTATATTTTCCGCTCTCGCTTCATCGGCAATCTCATCGGCTATATTGCCTACCCTTATAACATATCTGACGCCGAACCCCGACTTTTCTAAATATTTTTTAATATCTTCAAGCTTTATTTCCGCAAATTTCCTTATTTTATCTTCGTCTTCTTTTTTGTAAACGGAATAAAGACCGTGGTGAAAAACGGAAGGGTCTATTACATGTATAAGTACTATTTCTTTTAAGCCTATTTTCGAATAGTTTGCGAAACAATCAAGATTTTCGTAATAAAAATCTCCAAAATTTATAGCATACATGGCTGTGTTAAACATACTTGCAAATCCTTATTTTATTTATAGTATATATATGTATAATTTTCGTTTTCCAAATATTCTAAATATTTAATTTAATTATACTATCTTGTATTATAAGGTGTCAACAAACAAACTCTATAAACGAAACTTTATTCTACTTTATTTTACATTCGGTAATGATTATGTTTTTTATGTTTATCTTTAATCCAGCAATTAAATAACAAATAACTTCCTGAATATGTTATAATGATTGATATCTAGGTCAATATAATAACTAACCCAGGATGATATCGATATGAAAAATTATGTCACACAAAAAGGTAAAATAAATATACCCCGTTTGCCCAAAATTGCCGATAGAAATCGTTAAAACGGATTGAAAGTTATATGAACATGGATGAGCCGTCTAAATACCGACGGCTCTGAACCGCACCCGTCTACGCGGGAATGACACCCGTTGGACGAAGACCTAAAACCTACAAAGTCATTCCTGCGTAATTTAGATATAAACGCTTGCCGTTTATGCAGAAAAATAATTTTCTATCTGCAATTTTGGAATTGCCCTAGTCAACTGATTTACTGCGGTTTTAAGTGGAGCGGGCAACGGGGTTCGAACCCGCGACACCAAGCTTGGGAAGCTTAATATAGCCTTTAGCAAGTTATTTATTTAATTAAATAATTTTAATTATTAAAAATAAGCTGTATCCGAAATTGTATTTTATTATTTAATGTTTTAATGCCTGCAAAAGCAATCCGGGCAGTTATACAACAGCCGTGCAAATCGATACTGTCAAGCTAAGTTTAAGAATCTTTTTTTATATCTTTTAATATATCCTCTACGGAAGGTTCGCCGAGCCACTTCTTTCTTTCTTTAGTGTAATCGGATGTTCCTAATTCATAGAAATTAAGAAAATAAACCATGCCGACGGGACCTAAAGTTTCGGCTAATGCTTTTAACCCTAATTTTCTTATCTGAACAGGGTCTAATTCTTTAATATTCATTTTTTATTATCTCC
>JAJZLA010000352.1 GCA_021803845.1 bacterium
TCTTGTCGGATTCGGGATAATTTTCTCCTTCTTTATACATTATCCATTTACCCCTTAAAACGGCTTCGTCGTCTTGGAAAACAGCTTCTTCTTTCGACATTACGGGCCACATCAAACCGCCTTTCGGGTTTTTTTCGGGATTAAGAAGTTCGTAAGTAATACCTCTTGTAAACGATTCCTGTTCGTTAAAGAAGTCGGTCATTTTAATTTCGTTTACTCTTCCTTTATCAGGACCTTCTTTATAATATCCCCATGGATTAAATTCGACTTTATCGAAATGTCCTGCTTTACCTTTAAGTCTTTTTGCAAGACCGTCGAAAACATCGATATCGGCTCTGTGTTCATGCTGATAAGGTATTATTTTGTTGTGCCACTGAAGGAGCCTGTTGTTCCCGTGATGGCAAACGCTGTCTGTTTCTACGGAGATTGCTATAGGAAACGCGACATGACTAAACATATATGTATGGTTTGGGTATATGGAAAGATGAATATTAATTATATTTTTCTTCATCGCTTCTTCCATTTTCCATGAATTAGGAAACTGCGGCAGATGGTCGCCGTTCCATATAATACCCTTAACAGGATAGGGTTTTTCATACATCATCGCATTTATTATGCATGGTACCGAACTGTCTCCCCATGATATTAATTTGTCCGTTATCTGCGGTCTTTTAAAACCCGGCAGATCGTTCAAATCTTGTCCATAATTCAGAGGAGGACGGCAGTTATGCAGCCAGTTCCAGCCGCCGCCTTTTACGCCTATAGATCCGGTAAGAGCTAACAATGCCGCTATCGACCTGTTGACGTTGTTCGAATTATATATCTGCGCAGTACCAAGATTTCCCGTTACGGATGCCGGTCTTGCCGAGCCGAATCTTCTTGCGGCTTCTATAATCATTTCCTTGGGAACGTATGTAAGTTTTTCAGCTCTTTCAGGCGTCCATTGAGCGCATTCTTTTGCATACTCTTCAAAACCTTCAACCCATTTATCGACAAATTCTTTATTATAAAGTTTTTCTTTTATTATGATATTGCCCATAGCTAAAAACAATATAGCGTCCGAACCCGAACGGATTCTCATGCCTATATCGCATTTTGAAAGCGTTGCGTTAAAACGCGGATCGACGCCTATTAAAAATGCCCCGTTATCTCTTGCATCGAGAAGGTGGGTCATCGTAATAGTTTCCTGCGCCGCCATATTTGTGCCGACTACAAGAATACACTTGGAGTTTTTCCAGTCCTGAGTAGGATTCATAAGCCTGCCGAGTCCTTTTGCGCCGAAAACATAGTTCATAGAAACGCCGGGGCTTTCACAGCATATAGGTCCCTGTCCGTAAACGTTAGGCGTACCGAATATCCTGGCGAATCTCGCGCCGCCTTCTTTATTGCCGAACGAAGATCTTCCCGTTCTGAAAACCGTCAATGCCTCAGGGCCGTATTCGTCATGAAGTTTTATTAGTCTTTCAGCCGCAAAATCAAGCGCATCATCCCATGAAACCCTTTTAAAATCGTCTGCTAAAGATTTCCTTATCATCGGATGATGAACTCTTAGCGGGTCATACCACCATTGAATCTGGCCAACGCCTTTAGAGCAAAGACCGCCTCTGTTCTGGGGGTGTTCCGGATCTCCCATAACATCGACAATTTTGCCGTCTTTCAAGAATATTTTAAGACCGCATCCGCTTTCGCACATATTGGTACAGGTGGAATAGCGTACAGTGTCGTATTCTTTCGTCGATTCCTGCGGACGATGATCAGGCTTTATTTTTATAAGCCTGTTATCTTTTACGCGCATGAACTTTTCGTTTTTTAACTCCTCAAAATCCATTTTTTTACCTCCGTTTTAATTAAAGTATTTTATTTTATTTTATATCCGGTACTCTTCTAACTTTGCGTTTTCAGGTTTAACTCCGCAAGACAATATATTGTTTAATATTTCTCCGCAACCTTCAATATCAAGTATAAAACCGATAAATTCTACTAAGCCTATTACCGGCGCAAATATATCTAAATCCGATAATTTCATGCCGTCGTCTATATTTTTTTCGCACATAGAACAAATCGTGACTATATAGTCTGAATTTGTTTCATCGGCTTTTTTGTTTATTAGTTTGAAAAAATTATCGGCTATATTTGCGTTTTCAATTCTTTTAGAATGTACCGGGGTCATATTTTGCAATTTTTCGCCTCCGCAGCAATCATTAAAAATATTAACTTCGGCACCCATAATTTTGAATATTTTTTTTAAAGATTCTATTTTAGCTTCATCGTTGTAGCATCCGGTATATAGAAGTATAGAATTCCCTTTTATTTTCGACGGAACGATTTTTAGCAGTTTATCTTCGGTCGCGGTATCTGTAATAATATCTATAATATGAATCGCCCCCGTCTTTAAAGGCTCAAATTCTTTAAGCTGAGCATTAAACGGCTTCAGGCTGTAATCAGCTTGTTTTCTAAACATGGAATCGGAATTTATAAGTTTAACGGATTCGTTTATCTGATTTACGCATACCGAACATCCGGAATATAAAAAATTTTCGCCGCCATTCTGACATAAACCTAAATTTCTCAGGGGCATTACCGCTTTATTAAAAAAATCCGGCTTATAGTGCGATGGCGGAGCGCCGCAGCAGTTCCATTCGGAAA
>JAJZLA010000353.1 GCA_021803845.1 bacterium
TCGTCTTTACGGCGTTTCATTTTGAAAACTACTATTTTTTTTGCCCTGCCGTTTCTTACGACCGTTCCCTTCACGCTTTTATCCTTCAAAACCTCTTTATCGGTAACCAATAAGTCGCCGTTTTTAACCGCTATAGGCGTAAAAGTTATCTCTTCGCCTTTTTCTTTTCCTACCGTTTCTATTCTTAATACGTCCCCCTGAGAAACGACATATTGCTTTGAGCCGGTACTAATAACGGCATATTCTTTACTCATAACAAATCCTCTTTAGCTTAAAAATTTAAGGAAAATTAAACCACACATATAAACTTGAATTATTAATGTTAATAGGTTGTAAGGATTTTGTCAACGATTTTTTTGCCTCTTTTTTTATCCTCGCTTTTTAACGACAGCAAATAGCCTTTATAATTTAGATACTGAAGGTTCCTAAGGGAAACGCCTTTATTGCGGGATATAAGGTTTAAACCGTTTTTTCCGGCCGAATCGGCTGATTTATCGTTAAACAGGTAATCGGCCAACGCGTTATATAATTCCAAAGGAGAATCAATCTGTCTTCCGGCAGAATTCTTTATAATCTCTTCCGCAGCATCCGAAAAATTTTGAACGTATCTGCCGAAAATTACCGGCTTCCCGAAAATTAAAGGTTCGAGAAGATTATGCCCGCCTGACGGAATCAAGCTTCCGCCTACGAAAGCGGCATCGCATATGCCGTAAACCGTCAAAAGCTGTCCCATAATATCTACTAAAACGACGACGACTTTGTTTTCGGACAAACCGCAACTATTATTATCTTTAATATTTTTAATATCTTTAGAATCGTAATGAGAGGAATAAATTGAAGAAAGCTTATAGAATTCTATTTCGGGTAAGTAATTATTTAACAGTTTATAAACCTCGTCGAATCTTTCAGGATGACGCGGAGCGACAAAAAGAAAAATTTTATTTTTATGGTTAAGCCTGTTTAATTTTTTTACCGAATCGGCAATTAACTCTTCTTCCCTTTTATGAGTGCTTCCCGCCGCTATAATTTTCGCGTGTTCCAAATTATTATTTTTATACTTTATGAATTTTTTGAGTATAGCGGTTTTTTCGTTTATATCTCCTGCAATAAGGGATGCATCCATGTCGAATTTCATATTGCCGGTTTGGTGCATATTTTCTTCCTTAATTCCAAGAGACGCAAATCTTTTGCAATACATATCAGATATACATAATACCGTATCTATTTTTTTAAAGATATAACCGAAAAAGAATCTGAAACGGATATAATTTTTATAAGACTTTTCCGATATTCTTGCGTTTATTAACGCTATGGGAATATTTTTTTTATTAAGAATATTAAATAAATTAGGCCATACTTCAGTTTCTACCGAAATAAACAAAGACGGTTTTATCAATTTCAAAATACTGCTGACGGAAAAAAGAAAATCGTACGGAAAATAAAACGTTAAAACGTTATCGTTGTTTTTATAAAGATTATCGGCAAAATCGAAACCTGTTTTCGTGGTAGCGGAAAGATAGATTTTTTTACCGTATTCCGACTGCAATAAATCTATAAAATTTACCGCCGCTCTCATTTCCCCCAAGGATACGGCGTGAATCCAGACTCCTTCGTTAAAATTTTCTTTTTTTAAAGGCTTGAAAGCGGAAGGGAAAAATTTATATAAGTAGCCTTCGCTTCTTTTATTTTTAGCGAGATTTAAAATGAATAGCGTTATAAAAAAAAACGGAAATATAATGGTCAATAAAGCGTTATATGTTATGCTTAGGATTTTTTCCATAATAGCGCGGTATAATACAAAACATCATCTCAAATATTGTGTTATAATTATTTTTACTTTTATTATTTATTAATTTTTTTAAAAAATTATTGCTTTATTTTACATGAAAAACAGAAACGGCTCGGCATTTTTATATGTATTGCTTATATTGATGCTTTTAAGCTCAATAATACTGGCTTTTCTATCCAATACTCTACATTATATTAAATATGCGTCAAATTATAAATACAAAAATAAATCTTACTACATAGCTAAATCGGGAGTAGAACTTGCCACGTTTTTTATTTCGCAGTACGGGGCAAATCCAGCCGCTTATCAGAATCTTTTAAATAAAACGGCTCCATACCAAAACGGGTTCCCTATTCTGGGCGGCTATATAAAGATGCAAATAGTAAACAACGATTCAAAATTTAATATTAATCAGCTTATATTTTCCGATAATCAGATAAACGAAACGGAATATGCAGAATTGCAGAGGCTGTTTTATATACTTGGAATTCCTGAAAACGTTTTAGAAAATATCGTTGCTTTTATGCAAAAAAATCAGTTAAATTATGAACAGTTGGAAATAAAATTTAACTCGGCCGAAAACGGGTTAAACAGGTTAAGTGCGAACGTAGAAAATGTCGGCGCAGACGGCAACGGCGCAGTAGGCAACTCCGCTTCGACCTTTAAGAGCTATTTTGCGCCGGTATCTCCCAACTCAAATATTCCGGTTTTAAACGGCGAATATAAAAATCCTTTTTTAAACATACGCGACTTAATGCTCGTATATAATATGAGATACAAATATTATTACATATTAAAACATTTTTTAACTTGTAATTCTTCCGGCTTAATAGATATAAACACGGCCCCATAC
>JAJZLA010000354.1 GCA_021803845.1 bacterium
TAAAAGGCAACACACCCGAAAACGTCGCCGATATTAAAAGCTATCTCATGCCCGACAGAACTTCCGCTCCAACCGAGGAAGAAGTTATAATAAAATAATGTTGTATGTCTTTTACTCAGGCGGTTTGATATTAATAATTGCATTAATTTGCCAGATTTTACCAAAGTCATTTTCATTCTGGCTTACATATAATATCGGGGTCCGCGATTTTATGGATTATCAGGCTAGGTAAATTAGTGAATATCGGAAAAATACTACTTAAGAAAATATTAAAGTCGAATTTTTTACCTTCTTCTGCCGCCGCCGCCAAATAATGTAAGCAGCATAAGAAACAGGTTTATAAAATCAAGATAAAGGGTAAGAGCGCCCATCACGGTTTCTTTTCTTGTATCAAACGAACCGCTTAAATAAATCTGTTTAAGTTTCTGCATGTCGTAAGCCGTAAGTCCCAGGAAAATTACTACTCCAAGAATGGAGACTACATACATAAGCGTCGAACTGTGAAGAAAAAAATTTACTACCATAGCTATTATTATCGCAAAAAGTCCGACCATCATAAAGTTACCCATTTCCGTAAGGTCTCTTTTGGTCGTGTATCCAACGAACGCGAGAAGTCCGAAAGAAACGGCGGTTAAAAAGAATACTATTTCTATCGACTGATTCGTATATACTAAAAAAATAAACGAGAACGTGACCCCGGTAAGAGCAGAATAAAATAAAAATATAGCCTCGCTGATATCCGTCGGCAATCTGTTGATTCCGAAAGACAAACCCAAAACCGCCGCCAATTGAATTCCCATTAAGACATAAAACAACATAACGTGCGTATAAAGATAGCCCACCAAAGGTTTATCCATCGCCACGAAATAAGATATAAAACCCGTAAGCATAAGACCTATCGTCATCCATGTAAAAACTCCCTTGAAGAAATCCGATAAACCCTCCTGAGTCGCAGCCCTTCCGCGCGTAATATCGTAATCGTAACCTCTTGGGCCGGTACCAAAATTATTGTTTCCAAACGGCATAACTTTAATCTCCTTTTTTATTCTCTTTATATTGTATTCTTAAATCGTTAATAATCGGTTAATTATTTTATTATTTATATTATAAATCCTTTTTTGTTACGAAGTCAAACCAACTTTATAAATATTTAAAATTATTCAGACGGCTCGATATTAATAACGGCATTTAATATTGAAAGCGCCGAGATCGGTCTGCCGATCTCGGCGCTTTCAATATTCATATTCTCCGCGTGCTTATAGAAAACAATTATGCCGAAAGAACGGTTTTTCCAGCAATTTCGTTTAATAATGCGGCAAATGCCGTGTAACCCGCACATGCGGCGGCGGCTAAACCTACAATACCGGCTATCATCATTAACGCGGGGTTTGGTCCTGAAACTCCTGCCCAGTGCGCTATTGCAACAATTATTAACATAAGCGTCGTAAGTCCGAGAGCTAGTTGCAAAAGTATCCATTTTTTGGCTACGATAGAACCTAAAAAGGTTAAAAGCCCGAAAACTGCCCAAAATATAAAATACCATCCTAGAAACGCCAGCGCCGGACCTGCGTGAAACATAGCAGTTTTAAAAACGGGACCCATATTAAGTTGCGCAAATGCTCCAAAAAATATACCCCACCCTAAAAATGCAACTCCTCCGAATGTCTGTCCCCTAAAGAAATCTAACACACCTGCAATACCGATTCCAAATGCTCCGATAAACACAATCGACATAATTAAAAAACTTGGCTTCCCCATCATTCCGCTTACCATCATGCTGATTGAAGCCAACGCAATACCATAAGAAATTAAACCCAAAGCGCTTGGATCGCCGACATGCCACGCCACAGTTGTTTCGTTTCTTTCCTCAGACATAAAAACCTCCATCTTTTTTAAAGGTTATTAATTTACACAATACCAACCGTTGCCGAACATACGGCAACGTTATAATGTATCGTTTATATATGCCTAAATATTTTACGTCTCGCAACTAACTAAGCTTATATATTATTATTGCGCAATATATCATGTCGCCGGCACTCGCCGTATTTTTATTATTGAAAGAATATTGCCATTCCCGTCTATATTTTATTATTATTGTATAAAATAAATTTTGCGGCCATAATTTGGATAATATACTCAATATAAAATTTTGTCAAGCATAAAATCGTCCATCATAAAATAGTGCTTTGAGATATACATAAGCATAAAGTGCCTGTAACGCATTATATAAAAATTGCCGTTAGTTAAATTTTACAATTTTGAAGGAGGAATAGCATTAACCCAGCCAAAATTGGTTCCTATTATCATAGTTTTACCTATAATAACAGCATCCTGCGGTCCGTATCCCCCGTTATGAGCATTAAATTTACTTATCTATTATACGTATACGCCCATTGCCTTTATTTAAGACAAATATGGTTCCGTTACCGTTTGTATGATGCTCCCATATAAGTTTACCTGTTTTTGCGTTTAAAGCATAATAATCGCTGACATCGACTCCCCTAATAACATAAGAATCCCGGTCGGCAAATTTTTTAGCGCCTAAAGCAGGGTGACTTCTTTCCTTTTTTTAAAAACTCGTTTCCCAAACGGGACCTTTATATGGAAAAAATTGTCTTCCCTT
>JAJZLA010000355.1 GCA_021803845.1 bacterium
TTAATCACCATTAGAGATTATTAAAAATTGTTCAATATATAAAATAACTCTGGATGAACCGTCTAAATACCGACGGCTTTAAAACGTACCCGCTTTCGCGAGATATTGGCGTCCGTGTCTATCAAAGTATGTCATTGATACGGACGCCAATGGACACCACATTGGGTAAATCTTGAATCCCCAGATTGTCATTCCCGCGTAGGCGGATATAAACATATATTTTTCTGAATATATTGAAAAAGCATGTCTTTTTCATCAGAAAAATATGCCGTTTATGCAGAAAATAAAATTTCTAACGGTGATTTAAGGTATTAATAGTTAGATAAAAAATTTTTAAATTCATTGATTTTCTTTTAACCGTTCAACGCTAACGGTATAAATAATAATCAGACTTATACAATATATCGACAAAAATAATTAAATATCCCCCCTCTACAAGTTGCTTATTTTTTTGGCTAATACCTTCCAGTAACCGTTCTCTTCGGTAACGGACAAAACTTTCTGATTAATTTTACCTACCCATTCTAAAACATCGTTGACTTCTTCCTTTTTATCCGTCAATAACTCGATAACGGCATTTTCCGGCTGCCGCCTCATTTCTATTATAAATTCACCGACGGGCGGCATACAGCACGATACGCCCCTTATGTCAACTACAACGGGTTTAATTTCATCTTCTAAATGCGCCATAATAAATCCTCCATAATAATTTAAAGTTTAAACTTAAAGTTTAAAAATCTTTATTCAACGAATAAATCATGATTATTCATAGAAAAGCAATAATCATGATTTATTCTATGTAAAAAAGTACTATAATTTAAAATTTTGAACCTACTTCTGCCGTGTTTTCTTCGTTTCTGCCGCGGCAGTGTCCACGGAACATACGCCTCCGGCGCATTCCGTATTTGCGGCTTGCGAAGATTCCCCGGTGACATCGCCTTTAGTTTTAGCGTCTGCCTCACCTGTTTGGGCAGTTTGCTCATTTAACGTTTCATCCGCAAATTCGGCATTTACTTTTATTTTTTTATCGCGTACTAATTTGCTTATAAAATATAAAGCGCTGTCCTCCGATATTTTAAATTTTTGGGCGATAGATAGGGGATTTATTTGACCTTCTTCTTTGATGACGGTTAATATCTCTTTTTCGACTTCCGAAGCCCAGTCTTCAAATAGGGCGCGTACTTCCGGCGTTGCAAGACCTGCTATTTCTGCAGTCGTCGCAACAGATTCCTCCATACGTCTGCACATTTCCATGGGATTGAAATTTTCGTCTTTCATTTTGCCCATCATCTTATTCATCATGCCCATTCCCGTTTTAATCGGACCTGCTTCTTCGTTCACTTCTGCCATGGTTTGAGCTTCTCCCATCATTCTTTTAGCCATAGGAGGCATCATAGCGCCCATCCCCATTCCTCCCATCATTCTATTCCTCATCCCCATTCCCGTTTTCATACCTGCTTTCATCTGACCCATACCTTCGTTTTGCCCTGCTTCCCGTCCGCCGTTGTCGTTATTATCCTCCGGCGTCTTACCGTTTTTTACACTGCTATTCGTTTCGTTTTTGCATCCCATAAAATTATCTCCTTATTTTTAATTAGTTTGTATTTTTTAATTTAACAATTATTCGCAAGGACACGGAAATTTAGAAACCGCGTTTTCTTTATTGCCGCCCCCGTATTTTTCAAATTTTCTTATTAGATTAATCAATTCGTCGTCGCACAATTCGTTGATAACAAATGTAGATTTGCGCAAAGTTTTAATAAAGCCGGCTTCGCGCAACGCTCTAAGATGAAACGATACTAAGGGTTGCGACATCCCCGTAACTTCGATAATCTGGGAAACCGTGCGGGAGCCGCTTTCTAATGAAAATAATATTTTTACCCTGTTAGTATCGCTCAATAATTTAAAGACCTGAGAAACTTTTTCCGTAATACTCATCACCTCCCTATCGTATAAATTAGGACTTATATAAGTAGTTATTTATATAATATACCTTGAATAATATTATGTCAAGCAAAATTTATCATAAATATAAATTACAAATTTTATTTATATCGATTAATCTTGATAAAGCGCCGAAATATGGTATTATATAAATATACCGGGCAATAATAGCAAAACTGTCGAAAATGTAATATTTACTTAAGGAGAAAATAATATGATGCCTTACTTTTTTTGGGGAAGCGGAATGTGGATATTTCCGATTATCGGGATAATAGTTATGTTGCTTATAGTCTTAATGATTTTCTGGCGCGGCGGTTTTATGGGCGGATGCGGCGGAAACGGACACGACCGGCATTACCACGACGACGACAGGCATTATAGCCGTTCGGAATCCGCAATGGACATATTAAATAAAAGATACGCCAAAGGCGAAATAACGAAAGAAGAATTTGAGCGAATGAAAAAAGATATAGCTGGTTAACGCTATATTTCAATTCAGACTGTAGCAGATACAACATTTTTTTATGCAAAAAAAAATTTCGGTTGCGGTAAAAACGGGTTCAAAAATCGAAGGCTATGAAATATTAGACGACGGAACGCTGAAAATTTCAATAAAGGAACGTCCGGTAGAGAATAAAGCAAACGAAGCGGTCATAAGAAAAATCGCCGAAATTTA
>JAJZLA010000356.1 GCA_021803845.1 bacterium
TATATATTTATTTTAATATATAGTTATTGGCATATGCTAATAATAAAATTAAAAATGAAATAAATATGAGACCTTATAAGTGCCGAAGAATTGAGAAAGAGCCGGAAATAAAATTTTTTAAACCGAATGGAATTCCGGCAAAATTTTTGGAGAAAGTAGTTTTGACGGTCGATGAATTCGAAGCGGTAAGGCTAGCTGATTTAAACGGCCTGTATCAGGAAGAAGCGGCGGAAAAGATGAATATATCAAGACAGACCTTCGGAAATATTATAGCTTCCGCTCGCCGTAAAATAGCGGATTGTTTAGTTAATGCCAAAGTTCTTAAAATAGAAGGAGGTGAGATAGATATGAAACGAAACTTTTTTTGTTCAAACTGCAAAGGTACTTGGAATGAGCCGTTTGGAACCGGCAGGCCGGAAAAGTGTCCGAAATGCGGAGATAAAAACTTTCGCAGGGTTAACGATATAAACGAAAAATGCGAACATGGAAGAAAGGGACGCCGTTGCTCAAACGGAAATTAATAAATAATAAAAAATACTTTAATTTAATTTTTAATTTTAACATGGAGATAAACTATGAAGTTATGTATCCCGACGGTAAATTTTGAAGCCCAAAAAATAAGCAAACATTTTGGGAGCGCTCCGTATTTTTTTATATACGATACTGAAACGGAAACTTCCGAAGTTATTGCAAATTCAAATAAAAATCACGAACACAATATGTGCAACCCTGTAGGCGCTTTAGCCGGTAAAAACGTCGATACAGTCGTTTGTTTCGGCATAGGGGAAGGAGCTATAAAAAATTTGAAAAGAAACGGAATAAAGGTTTATAAAACCGATAAAAGTTTAATTTCGGATATTCTTACGGACAGTAAGGTAAATAATTTTTCGACTTTCGAATCCGGCCATACCTGCTCTTCGCACGAACATCACCATAATGCAGGCTGTTCCCACTAAAGAAAAATTTATTCCGTTATATATGTTTCACGTGAAACATATATAACGGAATATCGTAATTATGAAACTTTTAAAACTTTTGCGCCTTCAATTTTTTTATTTTTTACTTCGTATAAAGCTGTATTTGCTTCTTTTAAATCATAAATTTGAAATTCCGGTTTTATATTAAATCTTACCGCAATTTCCAAGACTTCTTTAATATCCGCAAATGCAACGTTGGCAACCGATTTTATTTCCTTTTCCATCCATAAATCACGCGCATAATCGATATTTAATATATAATCTTTGTCGAAATCTTCTTTTCTTATATTATTTATAACAAGCCGACCGCCGGGTTTTATATTTTTCATAATTTCTATTACCGGCATCCAGACCGGAGTGGTATCTATAACCGAATGTAATTTTTCCGGCGGAATATCTTTAATATCTCCGCTCCAGTATGAGCCTAACCGTAAGGCAAGTTTTCTTTCGTTTTCGGATCTTGCGAAAACAAAAAATTTAGAATCCGGAAAAATTGCTTTGGCTATCTTAAGAACTAAATGGTTGGAAGCGCCGAATCCGAGAAAACCTAAATTCATTCCGTTTTTAATGCCGGAAAGTTTTAAAGCCCTGTACCCTACGGCGCCTGCGCATAAAAGCGGAGAAGCCTCTTCATCCGTAAAACTTTCCGGTATAATAGCGGCATAGTTCTCGTTTATCTTGGTATATTCCGCATAACCTCCGTTCGCGTCTTTACCTGTAGCGATAAAATCGGGACATAAATTCTCAAACCCGCTTTTGCAATATTCGCATTTTCCGCAAGCCGAATTAATCCAGCCTATCCCCACCCTGTCTCCTATCCTAAGTTTATTTACCTCGCTTCCAGTCTCAATTACTCTGCCGACTATCTGATGTCCGGGAATTACAGGAAGATTAATAGGTTGTATTCTTCCTTCTATTTCGTCTAATTCGGTATGGCATACGGCGCAAGCATTAATCTTGACTAAAACTTCATTTTTATTGATTTTAGGAATTTCGGATTCCGCCGCAATTAGAGGCGTTTTATTTATTTTTAAATCCGATATTTTTGTTAACATCATCGATTTCATAGTAGTATTTACCTCATTTATCTATAAGCTTGAGTTAATCATTAAATCCCTTACTTTTTTATCGTCCTCTTTAATTTTTAAGACTAATTCATATTCTTAATATTTAATATCGGTTATTTTATAAAATTTTTTTGCGGCAGTAACGTTTTCCATGACTCCTCCTTTTTCCCATATATTATTTGATATTCTATATATAATTAAATATCACATAATTTTAGTTTGTCAATTAACATACATAATTAATATGAGCCATATGGAATTTTAACATTTATTTTTATTTTTTGCTTTTACGTTTGACTTTAATATTTATAGTCGTATACTTTAAGTAAAGGTTTATGTTTCTTTAAATTCGGTGAATATGCCATGAAAAATAATGATTCGCAACCGATAACAAAAGAGATTTTAATTCATATAAACGGTAAAAATATATACGGTAATTTAAAAATTCCCAAAAAAGCCGAGGGGTTGGTTATTTTTGCCCACGGGAGCGGGAGCGGCAGGTTCAGCACTAGGAATAATTATGTGGCAGGCATTTTAAACAAAAATAATCTCGGCACGCTCCTCTTT
>JAJZLA010000357.1 GCA_021803845.1 bacterium
AAGATATTTTCCTCCGTTATCTTTAATTTTTTCATACCAACCCCTGTATCTCTTCCTGTAAAACAGCGTTACGGGATGGAATTCAGGGTCGCCTTCCGTCCTGAAAGCCTCTTCGTCGAGAACTTTGAGCCTTACGGCTATATAATCTTTGAGACGCTCCGAAAGCAAGTCGTCGTTCATCATGCTTAAAAGAGTCGGAGTTAAAGACATCGTTAAATTAAAATTTATTCCGTCGTTTTCAAGGTTATCGAAACTTTCAAGTAACGGAAGGTATGTTTCCGTAACGGCTTCAAAATACCATTCTTCTTCTAGATATTTGGAACTTTCCGGATGCCTGACGTAAGGAAGATGAAAATGCAATACCGGCAGCCATTTACCGATATTATTTCTATTTGCATCAAACATAAAATTATCTCCTGTTTATTTTTATCGATTCAAACCAATAAGCTAATATTTTCATTACATTTAAATATTTTTATTTGACGCCTTTTCCCGACCCCGTAAAACCTTCTCCCGAAGCAGAAAAACCGGCTCCCGAACTTGTAATATTAATATTAACCGGCAAATTTTTACCGCCGAGGATGCTTTCGGTAGCGCCTATAAATATTCTGTTGCTCATATCTTTAATTTTTCTTTCAAGTTTTAATTTTGGAAGTTTTTTATAAAGACATGACGGCGGCCATACTGGGCTTCTTGCTACAAAAATGAAATTTCCGTCATCCGTCAAAAACCCGATCTCTGCCCATGTCTGCGAAAGCTCAAGGTCTTCTGGAAAAATAACGTATCTGCTGCCGTAATATCCGTCTAAAACTTCGTACCATAGCATATCTTCGTCCTTATAGACTCTGAGTATAGGTTTATAGGTCGAAACTTCCGGTTTCTGCCTCAACCTCCATACTACCTGTCGAACGTTAGGTTTTTGAAAATATATCCTGACCAAACTTTCGCCGGAAATTTCAACAGGTTGTCCTTGCTCTAAAACAGGAATATTTTCCGAAGGGCTTAAACGGCTCCAGCTTAAAGAGATAAGACCTATCTGCTCGCCTATATTTTTTTCGTTTTCGACGTATTCTACTTCGCAAATTTCCGGTATCAAATCCGTTAAATTGCTTTCAATTTCAACGACTTTTTTGGGAAGCGGTTTTTTAGACATCGGTTTTTTTGAAAGTTCGGGAACCAAATTCTTAATGGGCTGTTTTTTAGGCTCTTTTATTTTTTCTACGGATTGAATTTCACCTTTAATATCTATTTTTGATTTATTTTTTATAGTTTTAGGCTTGACTTCGGCTTCTTTTTTAGTCATTGCACGTTTTTGCTTAGCAGGCGGAATAGATTTTTTTTCATTTATTATGTGTCTGGCTATTTCATTAAGTTTTTTAATATTTGATGATTTAACGAAGTCGGTTTTTACGGCTTTATGCGTAGTAAAACTGTAATTAAAAATTTCGAAATCGAATACGTGCGGCGCATATTCTTTAAGTATCGACTTACTGCTTAAGGTTACCGCGGAATAATCTATAATATCCATACCGTAATGAGTTTTTAACCGTTCAAAAAAATCGCCGGCAAAATCTATAAATTCATCATGGTCGTTAAATTCCGGCAAAGTATTAAATTCGTCGTTATAAAACAGTATTCTGCCTTCAAAAACAGGTTTAAATATGCTGGATAATCGTCTTTGATTGAATTTTATACAGTCTTCGGCGGCTTTTTTTTCTAATTTTTCTATAATTTTAATTTTCTGCTCTGTTTCTGGATTCTTACGATAAATAATTTTATCTTTTTTGGAAGTTGCTCTTGCTATTGTTTCCGGGTCGAATATAACGGTGAGAAATATATCTTCTTTCATATGCGCCTCTCAGGATTTTATTTTTGGAATTAATTCTATCATTGCTATTTATAAATAAATAATATCATAGAAATTTCATTTTTCAAATTAGAAATACATTGTCTATAAGTCTGACTCCTTTATATCTGATTGCCGCAAGAAGAATATCGCCTTTCTCTGCATCCCTATATTTTCTATTAAGTGCTGGATCCGTTATTTCTACGTAGTCAACTTTAAATCCGTTTTTTATCAACTCTTTTACGGCAAATCCCGTTAATTTTTGCGGTGATTTCTCTCCTTGTTTAAATAAATCGGCTGTCGACGACAGTATTTTATAAAAAGCGCTTGCCGCCTCTTTTCCCGCACCGTCTAAATATATATTTCTCGAACTCATTGCAATTCCCGATTCTTCTCTTACCGTTTCCACCGGAATAATTTTTATATTTAGAAAAAAATCTTCCGCCATTTTCTTTATTAAAACATACTGCTGATAATCTTTTAAGCCGAAAAAAGCAAAATCGGGTTCTATTATGCAGAAAAGTTTCATGACTATCGTAAGCACGCCCTGAAAATGCGAAGGTCTGAAAAGCCCCTCTAATTTTTTTGAATATTCTGGATTAACGATAAAAGTATCGGTATTTTTTACTATATCCGATTCAGGATAAAAAAGAACGGGGACGTCTAAGTCCAATAAAATTTTTTCATCTCCTTCGATATCTTTCGGATATTTATCGAAATCTTCGCCCCGACCAAACTGTAAGGGGTTTATGAATATAGAA
>JAJZLA010000358.1 GCA_021803845.1 bacterium
CTGCAAACACAGAATCGACGTCGGACTTTTACCTGCATGCGTAACTTTGTGTTCGACCGATGCATTATGGTTCGGTAATATAAACAGAATATCGACTATCGACAGAGAAAAGACCGCCAGAAAATTAACGGAACATTTATTCGGTTTTGTCGCTCCTAATCCAAGCCAAATGGGAACGTCTAATGCAAACGACACCGATAACGAGGTTAAAGTCGGATAATTAAATATTTGACTATATTTGTAAAAATATTAAAAATAAAACAAGGAGGTTATTTATGGCAGAGATACTAAAGTCTGGAACCGTGTATAATGCGCCTATAAGAGTCGATTATGTAAACGGAGACTTCGACAAGGCTGAAGAAGCATTAAAAAAAGAAAACGTTCATATTGTGGGAAGAAACGTCGCAAGCGTGACGCCTTACCATGCAACTATATTCGTAAGCTTAGAAGAAGAAGAAAAAGCTTTAAAGGCGATTAAAAAAGCAGGAATAAAAACATATCCCATAGAACCATATTTTTAAATTAACGTTAAACAATAACGGCCGTCAAACTATCGACGGCCGTTATTGTTTAAAAAAATAAAAACTTCATGCAAGATAAAAAAACGGTTAAAACATTACTTGATATTACCGCAGAAAATATTAAAAAAATTAAGGACGGCGAAATTATTTCCGTCGAAGATTCTCTCGGCAGAATAATATCGGAAGATATAATTCCTCAAAACGAAGTTCCTCCTTTTATAAGATCGGCCGTTGACGGTTTTGCGGTTATATCAAGCGATTTTTTAGAAAAAAAAATAAATAAATTCAGGGTAGAAAACCAAATAACCGCAGGTTATTCAAAAGAAATAAAACCGCTTAATTCTGGAGAAGCCGCCTTCGTAACTACGGGCGCTCCTATTCCTCCCAATGCAGACAGCGTGGTATTAATAGAAGACGTAGAAGAATATGCAGGCGGATATATGATTTACAAAAAGAAATTCGAAAAAGGTTCGTATATATCTCCCATAGGGGACGACATTAAGGCAGGAGAAATTCTTTTTGAGAAAGGTCATAGAATAAGATTCTGCGATATTGCCGCCCTATCCGGAATAGGAATGAGTTCGGTTTCCGTTTATAAAAAACCTTTGGTAGGAATATTGTCCGGAGGAAACGAACTAACGCCGCCGGGCAAAAAGTTAAAAACAAATAAAATATACGATATAAATACGACGGTTCTTAAGTCTTTAGTGTCGGATGCCGGAGGCGTACCTGAAGTAATAGGAGCGGTAGAAGACGACTTTGAAAAATTAACGCAAACTTTAAAAAAAAGCGACGCGTCTTCAAAATACGACCTTATTGTTTCTACCGGTGGAACTGGCGCCAGTTTTTTGGTTTTGGAAAATAAAGAGATAAAAAACTTTTACGACCTAGTTCCTTCCGCTATAGAAAAGACCGGAAAATTATTATTCCACGGAGTAAAATTAGTTCCGGGCAAGCCGACGTCGTTCGGCATGCTTAATAACGGCACGCCTATTTTTGCGCTTGCGGGCTGGCCTTATTCCGTTCTTATTACGTTCGACCTATTTGTAAGGCCTGTTATTCAAAGAATGTCTAACTATAAAGACCTATATAAAAGATACCCTTCCGTTAAAGCCGCTTTAAAAAATGATATAATAAAAGAAGAAGGCATAAGAAAATATTTTCAGGTTAAGTTAACTAAGAGCGGCGATTCTTTATATGCAGAAGTAATATCCGCTCCTAAACCTCCGTCCGCCGCAAGGTCATTAAGTCCAATGATAAAAGCCGACGGCAGTTTTGTTATGGAAGAGCATATTACGAATTTAAAGGCCGGAACTTTTATAGACGTTACGTTAAACGATTACGAAATAGAATATTAATACAAAATAATTATGAAACAGTATTTATTTGAATTATTTGAAAATAAAGAATACGATTCAAATTTCGAAAGATTTAAATTTAAAATCCCGTCCTTAAGAGTTTCTCTTTCAGGCAAATGCAACGAAAACTGTTTTTACTGCCATAACGAAGGAGTTCCCAAAAAAATTTCTTCGACTATTCAGACCGGAGATATAATAAACGTCGTATATTCGCTTAAAAATTTCGGACTTAAAAAAATTAAATTTACCGGCGGCGAACCTCTGCTCTATAAAGATTTAAAAAATCTTTTATATAAAGTCAAACATATCAATGACTTAAAGCTATATATTACTACGAACGGCACTCTTATAAGAAAAAGAATAAAAGATCTTAGCCCCAATATTATAGATAAAATATCGGTAAGCTTAGATACGTTAGATCCAAGGTTTTATAAATATATTACCGGAAAAGATTATCTATATGAAGTTCTTTCAGGTTTAAAAATTTTGAAAGATTATGGATACAATGTAGAAATAGATGCAGTTTTGCTAAAAAAAATAAATTCCGCAAAATCGTCTTTAAACAAATTAATAGATTATTGCATAAATAACGATTTCGATTTGCAGTTTATAGAATTATCTAACGAAACCGACGAAACTTCATATTCTAAGTTTTATGCCGACCCATACTTAACGTTAAAGAAAGCGGGATTAGATTTTTTAGCAAAACTGCATCTATTTCTACA
>JAJZLA010000359.1 GCA_021803845.1 bacterium
GGCTCTTTGGTAACTATGCCGGGGATGTTTTCCGTTACGTTGCCGGGATTCATAGCAAGAAGTTTATTCGGCATAGTTTCGTATCTGGCGACCTCTATCCCCTTAATTAAAAAAACATATTCGTTAGGTTTCAAATTTAAATTGTCTTTTATATGCAAAGGCGGAACGATGATTCCCATATCCGCCGCCAGCTGTTTTCTTATGCCCTTTATTCTTTCCAAAAGTTCCCCGCTTCTGGAGGCATCGACGAAAGATATAAGATTATAACCTACTTCAAGCTCTAGAATATCTATCTGCATAGCGTTTTCGATAATCTGCGATTCGGGTATTTCCTTTTTTTCCGCCGCCGCGGTTTTTGCCGACTCCGCTTTTTTCTTGCCTGTTTCTCTAGAGATAAGATAAGCTATAAAGCTCGCCGTTACGGCAAACAGGATAAACGGCCAGTGCGGAAGTCCCGGAATAATGCCGAAAAAGAAAAGTATGCCCGAAGCGGTATAAAGCACTCTCGGATTCGATATAAACTGGGAAGAAAAATCCTTGGAAAGGTCGCTTTCCCTGCTCGCCCTCGTCATTATAATACCTGCCGCCGTAGAAACTACAAGGGCGGGAATTTGCGCTACAAGCCCGCTTCCTACGGTAAGAAGAGTATAATCGGAAGCGGCTTGAAGGAGCGACAAATGATGCTGAAATATTCCTATTAAAAGTCCGCCTATAATATTCACTATAATAATTATTATAGTCGCTACGACGTCGCCTCTTACGAATTTGCTTGCGCCGTCCATAGACCCGTAAAAATCTATTTCTTTAGTCAGGTCCAATCTTTTCTTTCTTGCCTCGGCATCGGTTATAAAACCGGAATTAAGTTCCGCGTCTATGGACATCTGTTTTCCGGGCAATGCGTCTAAAGTAAACCTTGCCGATACTTCAGCAACTCTCGTAGCGCCCTTGGTGATGACCAAAAAATTTATGACTATAAAAATTATGAAAATAACTATTCCTACCGCAAAATTGCCCCCGACGACGAACTTCCCGAAAGACTGTATGACTATTCCGGCGGCATCCGCGCCTTTATATCCGTACAGCAGTATAAGCCTCGTTGCGGCTATTTCTAAGGACAGCCTGAACAGCGTCGCCACTAAAAGTATAGTAGGAAATATCGAAAATTCCAGCGGCCTTAATACGTAAATGGAAATTAATAAAATTATAATGCCGAAAGCTATCGAAAAAGTCAGAAATATATCGAGCATCCATGTAGTTATCGGTATAACCATAAGGCCGATAACCATCATGAAAAGGAGCGCCAACAGTACGTCCGAGTTTCTGAAGAATATGTTGCGGGAAAGAACGCCCGCTTCCGCTTTTTCCGCCATTATTTAATAAAACTCCATATTTGTTTAAACTTTTCGTTAGTCGTATATAGATGGGCGAGTATTTCCGCTACCGCTTTATAAAGAGACGCGGGGATAGCCTGCCCAGGTTCGCACGTTTCGTAAAGAGTCCTTGCGACGTATTTGTTTTCTACGGTCGGAATATCGTTTTCTTTTGCTATTTTTTTTATAAGAAGAGCAAGATTGTCGGCGCCTTTGGCAAGCACTACCGGAGCGTTGTATTTTTTATTGTCGTATTTAAGTGCTACGGCAAAGTGGGTAGGGTTCGTAATAACCACGTGCGCGTTCTTGACCTCTTTTAAAATTCTTCTTCTGGCTATTTCCCTCTGCATTTTTCTTATTTTTCCTTTTACCTGCTGGTCTCCTTCGAACTGCTTGGCTTCGTCTTTGACTTCCTGCTTCGTCATCATAAGCCCTTTGTTGTATTGATACCTCTGTATGAAAAAATCGGCAATCGCGAGGACTACCATAGCCATAATAATATTAAAAAAAAGTTTATAAATAAGCTTAACCGTAAAAAAAATATCGAACGACGGAGTCATATACTGCAAAACCAGTATCTTTTTTAAATAAGGGGCGCATGTAAAATAAGCTATGGCGGTTAAAACGAAAAATTTGAATATAGATTTTACCAGTTCGACGACCGACTGTAGGGAAAAAAATCTTTTAACGCCCGAAACGGGGTCTATGCGCGTAATATTGGGGATTAAAGGCTGAAAGGTTAAAAGAAAACCTACCTGCGATATATTTGAAACCAGCGATGCAAAAAATACTATAAGGACGAACGGGAGGATCGCGTAAAGCACCGTATAAATCAGCCCGTCTATGATTTTAATGCAGGCGGCGTAATTCAAATTTAAACGGGAGAAATTAGACAAAAAATAGACTAACTGACCGGATACTATTCTGCCTATATGCGAAATATTAAAATAAAGGTATATTATTACGACGACGAATACGAAGGCATTGGTAACCTCCCTCGATTTCATCACCTGCCCGTTTTCTCTGGCATCCTGAATTCTTTTAGGGCTTGCGGGTTCGGTTTTATCGAATCTATCTTCAGCCATAGTATTATTATATCGTATTTATCAAGCGGTTAAATTCTAATTGCAAACCCGAAAAAGACATCATTATATAGTCCGTAAAATACGGCACGGAAATATACAGCATAAGCAGTCCCACGACTATAATAAGCGGGA
>JAJZLA010000360.1 GCA_021803845.1 bacterium
AAGACACGACGGAAGAGGCTATCCCGACGGATTAAAAGAAGACGAAATCGAATTAAACGCAAAGATAATATCCGTCGCCGATACATTCGACGCGATGACATCCGACCGCCCTTACAGGAAGGGACTCGACCCAAAAATAGCAATAGACGAACTTATAAGATGCTCCGGCACGCAGTTCGACGGAAAAATAGTGGATGCTTTCGTAAAGGCTTTTCCGCATATCGATATGTCTAAATTATAATAAATTTAAATATTTGCATATATATAATTAATATTATTTATTAAAAACGGAGAATATTAAAATGGTTAAAAAATTAATGTATTTTACGGGGATGACTTTTTTCGTCTATTTCTTCGGATTTATTTTACTGTACCTTTTTTTGAAAAGTTTTACGATAAATCACTTTTTAGTAATGTTTGCCGTATTTTCGTTCTGTTTTGCCGCAGTAAATTCGGTTTATTTTTATTTTAACCTGTTTAGGCAGGTTAAAGAATTCGATAACGAATTTAAGAATATATCGGCTACCGATAAATACGATTTTACAAAAACATATACTCTTCCTAAACTATTCATACCTTTCGAAACCTTCCTGGCAAATCTTATCGGTTTTTCGAAGGATGCCATACACGAACTCGTATCGAACGCCTCCAAATCTTCGGTATCGAATGCGAGCTTTAACTACGAGATAGGCATTACGACTAAGGAAATGAAAGAAATAAGGAACAATTTCGAAATAATAGGAAACGTTATGAACGATTCCGCCAAATCCGTAAGCGGCATTGCCGCAAATATGGAAGATTTTAAGGATTTTATCGAGGGGCTGTATAAAATTAGCAATAATACTATTCAGACTGCCGAAGAAATTAACAGGAGTTCGTCGGGAACCATATCGGCGATAAACGCCAATAAAGAATCGCTGGAAGGCCTACACGGCCAGATGAACAATATTTTATCCATAGTCAACATAATAGACGATATAGCAAGCCAAACTAATCTTCTGGCGCTTAACGCCGCGATTGAGGCGGCAAGGGCTGGAGAACACGGAAGAGGTTTTGCCGTAGTAGCCGACGAAGTAAAAAAACTTGCCGAACAGACCCAGAAGCAGTCTAAAGAGATAGAAAAGACGACCGGAATAGTCGCCGGCAACTTCGATATACTGGTTCAAAAAAACAATTCTATCATCGAAATAATAAAAACGAATACCGGGTCGGTTGAAGAAATGCTCAATTCTTTTTCCGAACTTGCGGGTAAAATCTCGCAGGCTAACGATATGATAATAAATATTACGGCGGCTACGGAACAGCAGTCCAGTTCGGTGGAAGAAGTTTCTCAGACCGTTCTGCATATGTCGCAATCCGTGAAAGATATTTCCGAAAAATTAAACGTTTTAAGTTCCAAAAGCGTAGAGATAAGTAAAATTTCGGAAAAATCCGAAAATATACTGAAAAAAGTCAAAGTCGGAGCTCATATCGAAAAAATTGCGGAGTTTGCGGAAGAAGGAATCAGGGAAATAACCGGAATAATAGAAAGTTCTATTAAAAGCGGGGAGATTTCCTCATCCGATATATGGGACAGAAATTATATTCCGGTAACGGATACAAATCCGCAGAAATATAAAACAAAATTTACCGATTTTGTAAAGAGGCGGATTCAGCCTATAGAAGATAAATATCTTGCAATGGACCCAAGTTTCAAATATTTTCTGCTGGTTGACGAAAACGGTTATGCCGCGGCGCATAATTCGATATTCGACAAGCCGCTTACCGGCGATTACGCAAAAGATATCGCAGGCAACAGGTCTATGAGGATATTTAACGACCCGGTCGGCCTTGCGGTAGCAAGAAACACCGATAACCTTATAATTCAGACTTATCCGAGAGACACAGGCGAAGTAATAAGCGACGTCGGCGTCCCCGTTTTCATAGACGGCAGGCACTGGGGCTGTGTCAGAGTAGGTTACTCGGTGTAGTTATAAAAAATTTTAGCCGTATTTTTGCAAATTAACTTTTAATTAATTAAGGGAGGAAATTTTATGGAAACAAAATTAGCCAATCCGGCTCCGCTCGGACTTTCGGGGTTTGCGCTTACGACTTTTTTGCTGAGCATGATTAACGTCGGGTGGTTTTCGGGCGCAAACATGCCGATGGTTCTTGCATGCGCTTTTGCTTTCGGCGGTACGGCACAGTTTGCCGCCGGTATTATGGAAATGCCGAGAGGCAACAGTTTCGGCACGGTCGCGTTTTGCGGTTACGGTGCGTTCTGGTTGAGTTTCGCCCTGTTCGTTTTATTCCTGTCGAAAGGCGTAACCGGGGCGTTCGTCGGCTGGTATCTGTTCTTGTGGGGCTTGTTTACGATGTTTATGTGGGTTGCGTCTTTGAAAAAAGCCAAAGCGCTTATGCTGATTTTTTTATTTCTTACTGCGACTTTTTATCTGCTTGCTATCGGTTTCTGGACGGGTGCGGCTATTATAACCGTCGTCGGCGGATATTTCGGGCTTATTACAGCCGTTCTGGCATTTTACCTTGCGGCGGCCGAAAGCATCAACGAATCGTGGG
>JAJZLA010000015.1 GCA_021803845.1 bacterium
AAATTAAACTAAAGGAAGACATGAAAATTTTTATCGTTCATTGTTCCGCCTAATAAAAAAATATTATAATTTAATTTATATATGGGTTTTTAATCCCATTTTTTTCCATAAAAGCATTCCGCCTTTAAGGTTGTGAACCTTATTAAACCCGTGCCTTTTGAGCATAGCGCATGCGGAATAACTCCTGGCGCCGCTGTGGCATACCGCAATTATATCTTTATCTTTATGATTCTCTAGTTCTTGAATTTTAAGTGGTAAAAGCCTTATAGGGATCAAGCGCGAATTTTCTATATGCCCCAAATTTCCGTTATATTCGTGAGGCTCCCTTACGTCTATTACCAGCGTATTTTTACTTTCTTTATCTTCCGATAATTTTTTAAATACCTCATCGGGAGTTATCTGGCTGACGTCGCCGAACAAACCTTCTCTCTTAAAAATATTAAACATCTCTTTTTTTATTCCTCCCTTTTTTATAAATTTGCGATGGTTACGTAAAGGAAAAGGCGTCTAATTTACATATACCTCATAAATGCGGAAAATAAATCTGACGCCTTTTCCGCATCAATTTGCTTCCAATTTGTTATGGTGACGGAATTGAATTCCGTCACCCATTATTATAATATATATATTGCGCTTTGTCTATATTTTCAACATTACGGCTGTTTCGTCGCAATCGGGAAATTTTACGCAATTTATACAGTCGCTCCATATCTTATGGGGCAGTTCCGATTTGTCTATAACGTTAAAACCGGATTTTTGAAAAAATTGCGGTTTGTAAGTTAAGGCAAATATATTGGTTATTTTAAAGAATTTAGCTTCTTCTATGCATTTTTTTATAAGTTCCGTCCCTATAAGCTTTCTTGTATAAGGCCTTTTTACGGCTAACGATCTTATTTCCGCCAGATTTTCCCATACTATTGCAAGAGCGCATGCCCCTATAACTTCGGGTTCGCAGCCCGACGAGCCTTTTTCGCTATAAATTTCATTTAAATTTTCATTGCCCGTTTCGGTTTCGCATTCTATCTCGGCAATATAAAAATCTCTGAGATGAGTATATATATCGCTCATCGAACGCGGAAGCATCTCGCCGGCTTTTGAATATTCCGAAAAAAGTTTATAAAGCGATTTAACGTCGCACATAAGCGCTTTTCTCAGGACCACTTTTACGGTTTTGACGCCTTTGCCGATACCGGTTTCTTTATCTATTTCTTTGATTTTATCGTGTCCGCCTTTGCTTTTAACGGTTAAACCTTCTTCCGCTTCTGTCTCCGCCTCTATTTCTATTTCGGTAGGATAAAAAATAGCCGCCCCGCCTTTTTCGTATCTCTGTCTGCCTGTTTTATACATATCTTTTTATTTAGAACCGCCCCCTGTTTTTTAAAATTTCCTTAGCATGCATTAAAGCCGCTTCTCCTTTTGAATCGCCCGACAACATTCTTGCCGTTTCGGTTATCCTCTCTTCTTCGTTAAGCTCTTTTATCCTGGTATATGTTTTTCCGCTAATTACTTCTTTATAAATAAAAAAATGCCTGTCGGCGAACGAAGATACCTGGGCGAGGTGCGTTATAAGTATTACCTGATTTGCTTCAGATATAGATTTAAGCGCCGAACCTACAAAATTAGCTACATCGCCGCCGATTCCCGCATCGATTTCGTCAAAAATAAAAGTCGCAGTATCTTTTCTTTTGTTTAAAATTTTTAAAATACATAAACTTATGCGGGAAAGTTCGCCTCCCGAAGCAACCTTGGAAAGCGGCCTGGGTTCTTCTCCCGGATTTGCGGAAAACATAAAAATGCAATCGTCCAATCCGGTTTCCGAAAAGCTTTTCTCAAAGTCGGTTTTATATATATTTATTTTAAAAATAGGTTTAATTTTTAAAAAAAGTAATTCTTTTTCTATTTGTTTTTCCATAATAGAAGCGGATTTTATTCTCTTTGTATGCAATTCTTCGGATATCCGCAAAAAATTTTCTTTAAACTTTTCATATTCGCCGTCAATTTCGGAAATTCTTCTTTCAAGTTCCGCAATCCCGCCTAATTCTTGTTTTGCTTCGTCGTATAGCTTTAGAAGTTCTTCTATATTGGAAACGTTATATTTATTTTCTATACTTATAACGGAATCGATTTTAAGACGTATTTCGTTAAATTTTTCTTCGTCGAATTCTAAAGCGGAATACTTTTCTAAAAATAAAAGAATATCTTCCAGTTCTATTTTTGTGGTTTCGGCGTTTTTTAAGCATTCTGCTTTTTTAAAAGCAGTATCTAATTCGGACAGCTTTGAAAGATTGGAAACTAATAAAGCCAGATGTTTTAAAATCCCGTATTCATCGCCGTCTATTAAATCAATAGAGTTTAAAATAAGCTCTTTTATAACGTTTGCGTTTTCTAACTTTTTTAGTTCTTGTTTTAAAATTTCTTCTTCGTCTACGGATTTAATATTTAAATTTTCGACGTCGTTTACTATGTATGAATTTAAAGTTTTTATGCGCGATATGCCTTCTATTTTTTTTGTTATTTCTTCTTTTTCCGATAATATTTTTTTGATTTCGTTATAAATCTTTTTAGTTTCTTTCAGTAAAGTTTCATTGCCGGAGAAATCATCCAAAAAAGCAAGCTGGCTTATAGGGTCTATTAAAAATCTCCTGTCATTCTGCCCGAATATTTTTAACAAATTTTCGCCTAACCTTTCTATTAAGTTTTTGTTTACAGGTTCGCCGTTTATAAAATATCTGCTTTTACCGCTTTCCGTAACTGTTCTTTTAAGATTTAAATCTTCGGAACTTTCTACGTCTATTAATCCTTCTACGTCTAATTCAGCAAAAATACCGTTTAAACCGCCTTTTACAGTCCCGTTTAAATCGAATACCGCCGTAACGTAACCTTCTTTTTCTCCCGTTCTTATAACGTCCAATCCTTTAGTTTTACCGAACAAAAAATTAAGGGATTCAATTATTATGCTTTTTCCCGCTCCGGTTTCTCCGCTAAGAACGTTAAGTCCGCCGCAAAAATCTATTTCTAAAAAATCTATAGTGGCAAAATTTTTTATTTTTATAGTTTTTAACAATTTTATCTAGACCTTTACCAGTTTAATTTTGTCCTTAATATATTCCAGTAATCGTTATCTAAAGACGAAGATAAGTAAACCTTGGAAGGATGTTTTTTAATTATTATTTCGTCGTCGTCGTCAAGCTTCAAACCATCTCTTCCATCGGCGGAAATAAAAATATTTCTTTCCTGCGGCATAATTATTACTTTAAGTTCGCAAGGATTTATTATTATAGGTCTGTTGGAGAGCGTATGGGGACATATAGGAGTTATTATAAAAGCGTCCATGTCCGGCTGTACTATGGGTCCTCCGGCCGATAAAGAATAAGCCGTAGAGCCGGTAGGAGTAGCGATAATAAGACCGTCGGCTCTGTAATCGTTCAATCTCAAACCGTTCACAAAAACGGTTAAATTAATAACTCTGGCATGAATACTTTTTTCTCTTGCGATAGTCGCTTCGTTTAACGCTACTAATTTTTCGATAGATTTGCCTTTCCTGAATACTTCGATTTCGATAGCCATTCTCGGTATAAATTCCAAAGTCCCGTCTAAAAATCTTTCTACCGCATCTTTCTTTTTTTTCTCCGGAACTTCTACAAGGAAACCCAGGGTGCCGAAATCTATTCCTATTACCGGTACTTCGGAAAGTTGAGGAAAAATCTTTCCAAGCGTAATTAAAAGAGTTCCGTCTCCTCCGCAGACTACCACAAGTCCGATGTTTTTAGTGTCGGAACTTTTAATGTCCATACTGGGCTTGATTATCGTTTCTATGCCGTTCTTTCTAAAAAGTCCGCATACGTATTCTGCGGACTTTAAAGCTGCAACGGCGTCTTTTTTGTAGGAAACCAGAACCCTCTTAATGTTCTTATTAAAATCGGATGAAAACATTAAATTGTTGCCGGATGCTGCTGTGATGCTTTTGTTTCATTAAGTAATCCGCCTTCTTTTATTATTTTAACCTGCCTGTCGGTTAAATTACACTTAAACTTATATTCGGCGTTTCCCTGACTTTTATTTATAAAAGTAACAGGCTTGCGTTCGTTTAATTCTTTTAAAATATTAGGGGCTATAAGCTCATCGCCCTGTTTTATTTTATCATAATCGGCAGGGTTTTCAAATATAATGGGCAATATTCCGAAATTTATTAGATTTGCAAAATGAATTCTTGCAAAAGATTTAGCTATTACGGCTTTAACTCCAAGATACATAGGCGCAAGCGCCGCATGCTCCCTGCTTGAACCCTGTCCATAGTTTTCGCCGCCAATTACAAAACCGCCTTTCTCCTTTAGCGCTCTTTCCGAAAAAGCCGGATCCACCGTTTCAAATACATATTTAGAAATGGCGGGAATATTAGACCGAAGCGGAAGTATTTTAGAGCCTGCCGGCATTATATGGTCGGTAGTTATATTATCGCCTACCTTGAGCAGAACCTTTCCGGATATGGATTCCTGAAGTTTCTGCTGAACCGGAAGCGGTTGAATGTTGGGCCCTCTGTAAACTTCGACTTCTTCCGGCTTAGTAGAAGGCGGAATTATCATTGAATCGTCTATATTGAATTTTTCCGGCATTTTAATTTTGGGAGCTTTTCCAAGCGTCCTCGGGTCCGTAATATAGCCTGTAAGTGCCGAAACCGCCGCGGTCTGCGGCGAAACAAGATAAATTTTCGCGTCTTTAGTTCCGCTCCTTCCTTCAAAATTACGGTTAAAAGTTCTTAAAGAAACGGCGCCTGAACGCGGAGCCTGCCCCATACCTATGCATGGTCCGCAAGTCGATTCCAGTATCCTTGCCCCTGAAGCTATTAAATCGGCAAGAGCTCCGTTTTTTGCTATCATTTCAAAAACCTGTTTGGAACCGGGCGAAATAACTAGACTTACGTCGGGATGCACTTTTTTCCCTTTTAATATGGCCGCTACGGTCATCAAATCGGCATAAGACGAATTAGTGCAGCTTCCTATGGCGGACTGATCTACCTTTACATCTTTTAATTCGCTTACTTTTACTACCTGGTCGGGCATGTGAGGTTTTGCCGCAAGCGGTTCGAGCGAACTTAAATCAATTTCTATAACTTCGTCGTAAACGGCATCTTCGTCTGCGGAAAGAGAAGTAAAATCCTGAATTCTTCCTTCGGCTTTTAAAAATTCCATAGTTCTTTCGTCGCTTGGAAAAACAGATGTGGTCGCGCCGAGTTCGGCGCCCATATTGGTAATAACTGCTCTTTCAGGAACGCTTAGCGTTTTTACTCCTTCGCCGCCGTATTCAAAAATTCTGCCTACGCCGCCTTTAACGGTCAGCCTTCTTAAAAGTTCTAAAATAACATCTTTCGCCGAAACAAAATCCTCCAGTTTTCCGGAAAGTTTAACCAGAACGACTTTAGGAACGTTCATATAAAACGCTCCGCCGCCCATCGCAACCGCAACGTCGAGCCCGCCTGCGCCTATAGCTATCATTCCTACTCCTCCGGCAGTCGGCGTATGGCTGTCGGAACCCAGAAGCGTCTTACCGGGAATGCCGAATCTTTCTAAATTAACCTGATGACATATGCCGTTACCTGCTTTAGAATAAAATATTCCGTATTTTGCCGCTATCGTCTGCAGAAATTTGTGGTCGTCGGCATTTTCAAAACCTGTTTGAAGAGTGTTGTGGTCTATATAGCTTACCGACAAATCGGTTTTTACCTTAGGCACGCCTATTGCCTCAAATTGCAGATATGCCATAGTTCCGGTAGCGTCCTGAGTAAGCGTCCTATCGATTTTTAACGCAATTTCTTCTCCTTGTTTTAAATTTCCGCCGACAAGATGCGAGCTTAAAATTTTGTACGTTAAACTCTGTCCCATAAATTAAATTTCTCCCGATTTATATTATTTATATTAATTTTTAATTGAATAATTTTAATATATTTTTTTAATAAAGTAAAATTACAGTGCCCCTTTTGCAAATAAAACGGCAGGTATCGTTTTTAAAATAATTATCAAATCTAATTTTATAGTCCATTCGTCGATATATTTCAAGTCCAATTCCACCCTGTCCTCAAAACTAAGCATGCTTCTGCCGCTAATCTGCCAAAGACACGTTATACCCGGTTTCATAGAAATCCTGCGCCTTTGTTTTATGGAATACTTTTTTACCTCGTCGGGCATTGGAGGACGCGGGCCGACTAAACTCATATCGCCTCTTAAAACATTGTAAAATTGAGGTATTTCGTCTAAACTCGTCTTTCTTAAAACCTTACCTATCTTGGTGATTCTTGGATCGTTTTTCAGCTTTATTTCGATTCCGTCTCTGCTGAAATCTTTTATAAGTTCTTCCCTAAGTTCGTCGCTTCCCGAATACATAGTCCTAAACTTATAAAAGGTAAAAAGCCTTCCATTCTTGCCTATTCTTTTGCTTTTATATAAAACGTTTCCTTTGGAATCCAGAATAATCAAAATCGCTATGATTAAAGTCGGAATTAAAAATATTAAAATCGCAAAAACCGCGCCCGTTATATCTATCAGTCTTTTTATGAAAAGCCTTATATCGTCTTCCGGCGAAGTGTAAAATGAAATAACCGGATAATTTCCCACCTTTTCAAAAGCGACTTTTGAATATTTGAACGGTATAAAGTTAGTGGGTATCTTAACGGCAATGCCTTTTTCCTCAAGCAGTAAAGTAACTTCTTTTATATCGGCAATTTCGCCGCCTTCTATATCGAATATAACTTCGTCAACCGGATTATTTAAAACGAAATCTATAAGTCCGTTAAGTCCGTTTAAATCGTTTTTATTTATCTCCTTAACCAATTTTACGCCCAGATATTCGCTTGATAAGATTATATCCTTTATACTCCGGCCGTCTTGAGCGCCGGTTCTACCCTCGTATCCGCGTCCCGCGCCCGCAGAATTTTTATCTCCTTTTACCAGAACTATATTTCTTATGGAATAACCGCGCCTTTTAAGTTTCAATGAAAGTTTTCTGCCTGCGTAATCCGCAAAGATTAACGACAAAAACGCATATATAGCAAAATATCCTATAAAAAGCCTCGATACATAAGTAACCTTAAACATAAAAAGAATTGCATAAATTAAAAAAATAGATATTGCCGTTATTTCAAAGAGCTTTACGATATCGGATTTTAATGTTTCCGTATTTAAATTTGAATACATTCTAAATAAAAATAACAGTAAATAAAATACAGCGGCTATAGGAGCTAAAAGCCATAAATAAAAATATACGGAATAAAGCTTGTATCCTATTATAAGAGGAGTTATCAGGTTATACGTAATAAAAGACAGAAAAAAAGCGCCGCAAACGGAAACAACGGAAAGTACGTAAAAATATTGCGCGAGAATTTTGCTTCTTTGAGACAACATAAATATATTATATTAAATTACCGCTTTAATTGAAATCGGCATTTTAAGATTCCGTTTCGGGCAACATGGCCGAAGCCGCAAACAACGCCAGAAAGAAAAGCCATAAGTTAGTCAACTGGTCGTTCGACATATTGGAAACGCCGGCAAAAGAACCGTAAAAGACTATAGACGTTCCTATTAATATTGCGGCTATTTTGCGTTTAAAATTATCATTTGAATTAATAAACAATTTAAACGGTTTTTTCAAAGCAAGGAAAAAAAGCCACATAAGCGCAATAAAACTAAATATTCCGGTTTCGGCAAGCGTCTGCATATAGCCGTTTTCAGGCCAGTCGTCGTAGAGGTCGTATATTTTTTTACCGGTTTTTGGATTATAATACCATGGAAATCTAACGCCTTTATGCTCGTCGAAATATTTAGAAAATGCCCCTACCCCCACGCCCGTAAGAGGATATCTTTTAAAAACTGCCCATGCGGATTCTATTAAAGCTATATGACTTTCTATATCGCCGTGATTTTTAAGTTCCAATTTATATATTTTAGGATTAAACATAGAAAAAATCCTGCTTTTAAACGTTTTAGAAATTGAAAAAATCCCGACGTTTAATAATAAAAGCAGAATAAGCGCCGCAAAAAAAAGTTTTTTCGACTTTAAATACATTAAAATAAAAACAGCCGGTACAATCCCTATCCATGCAGATCTTGCCTTTGCAAATACTATGTCGAAAACGCCAAGAAGAATCATTATTCCGAAAATAATAAAATACGGCATTCTGGTTATTTTTTCCGCGAGCGACGTTCTGCTTCCGACGTCTTTCTTTTTAAAATTAAGCAGATAATAAGCTATAATTACGACTAATCCGTAAGATACCTGTACGGGAAAACCGACCCAGTTTCCGATTAATCCCGTAAGCCTGTTATGCGAGTGAAGAGCGTCGATAAAAATTCCCTGAAAAAATCCGTAAATTATAGCGGCGCAGATAGAAAACGTAAAAGTATAGAGCATTATTTTTACTCTTTTTTTTGAATTTAAAAGTTCCGCTGCGGCAAAAAAGAATAAAATAAAATAGATTACTTCGCCGCCTTCGTTAAAACTATCGGCAACGCTGAAAGTCCAAAAAAAAGAAGCCGTTACTATAGCGGCGTAAATAAGAAGAGGCGTATTAAAACTGGTTTTAGGAATTGAAAATTCTCTTTTCGATATTTTATAAGCGATAAAAAAAGCTATGGTTACGACCATTCCAAAAACGGCAAAACCGTCTTTGACCGGAATAAACAAAGCAAATAAAAATATTCCGAAAACGCCGGCTTTTTCAAAAAACCGGCTAAATTCCGGTTTTTTGACGGCAAACGCAATTAATACCGTGGCGGACAGAAGTATGCTTCCTATTTTTAAATACGTAAATAAATTCAACTCGTTAAATACCATCTGACCGGCATACCGTCCGTATTATTTAATAATATCATAATAAAGACCTTCGTAAACTTTTGCGGAATCTTCCCATCCAAAATGTTTATTTGCCGAATTAATAACTATATCTGACCATCCCCTGTCCCTGCCTTTTTCTTTGCCGGCGGACTTACGGCTTTCTTCTCCGCTTATTCCCGATGCATAAATATTATACAGCGAGTTAAGAGCCCACGCAATTCCGTTAGAATCGGTATATTGAACAAGTATTCCGGACGGATTTTTAGCATCCGGATTTGTAATATCCGAAACGGTATCGTGGAGACCGCCGGTATCGCCCGCCGCAATAACGCATCCGTATCTCATAGCTATCATCTGCGACAATCCGCAAGGCTCAAACTTTGAAGGCATAACGAAAATATCCGATGCCGCATATATTTTATGGGAAAGTGCTTCGTCATATTTTCCGGTCTGCGCAAAAACCTTGCCTTTAAAAACTTCGGCAAGGTAATTTGCTTTGCTTTCTATATAATCCTTGCCGCTTCCAAGTATGACTACTTGAAACGGAAAATCGTTCCAGTTAAAAAGCGCGTCTAAAAATTCGTTTATGCCTTTTTCCTCGGTTAGCCTGCTTACGACTCCTATAAGAGGAAATATTTTACCGTCTTTATCTTTTTTTAAAGGCAGGGAAATTTCCGAAAAAAGAGCCTTTTTATTATTTAATTTAAATTTTTTCCATTCTTCATAATCTTTAATTCCGTATACATCGTTTTTAATATTTAAATTATAGCTTATAAATCTGTCGGTTTTCGGATTCCAATAATCTAAATCTATACCGTTAAGTATCCCTCTTAGCCGTTTCGTATCGCTGAGATTTTTCAACTCGCCGTCAAGTCCGAAACCGAATCTGCTGTCGGTTATTTCTTGAGCATAGGTCGGGCTTACCGTAGTAACTATATCGGAAAGCTTAATTCCGCCTTTTAGGCTGTTTATAGTTCCGAAATGTTCGTAAGCATCGGAAGAATTATATTTAAAATCTAAGCCTATATCGTAAAAATCGTCCAAACCGTAAACACCTTGATAGCCGAGATTATGTATCGTAAACGCTATAGCCGGCCTTAATCCGTTAGCGCTTACGCGCCTGCTCAATTTACCGCTTAAAATACCTTCGACGGAACCGCTTACGTTTACCGAAACTTTTTTATCTCCGAACGTCTGCCTTATGACGGCGGGAACAAAGCCTCCAGACCAGTCGTGGGTATGAACGACTAAAGGTATTCCAAGAATTTTCATTGCATATGCCGTTCCGTGAGCAAGCATTGCATACCGCCACAGGTTGTCTTTATATGCGCAAACTCCTCCATGCGTACCGTAAACTTCCTCTCTGTTAAAAAAATGATTCTGTTCTATAAGGACTACGGGAATATCGCCCATGGCAAAACCTGTTTTAATTCCAAACTCAAGAGGGATTTCTCCGAAATTTACTCCGCCTGCCGGATAAGTTTTCCTTATATCCAATAAATTTTTCGGAATTATATTTTTGTAATATGGAATTACCACCCGCACGTTAATGCCTGCCCTGAGCAAAAATTTAGGAAGGCTGCCCATTACGTCGCCGAGACCTCCCGCTTTAACCAACGGAGACATTTCCGCCCCGACAAACCATATTTCGTTATTAAATTCGCTCATTTTTTTAACCCGCTTTTATTTGCATACTTTTTTAAAAATTCAAGACTTTTATTAATTTATTTTTTCTACGTCTATAGATATTATACTACGAAAATCTTCTTCCGTATTTAAATTAAAATTATATCTTAACTCTATGCCCTGAAAAATTCTTTCATATCCGCTTTCGGAAAGCGACATAGTCGTCAAAGGTTTAAATACCGCGTCGTAATTTTTTAAAAAATTAGAGTTCGTCCGTTCTTCCAGCGTTATTTTTCCGCCCCAGAAAGAATCTTTTAAATATATAAAATTATCGCACCCGGCTGCATTGTTTTTTTTCATGCTATTATTAACTCCTTTTACGTCTCCGTCAATATCTACGCTAACTGCAGGACCGTCGCCGCCGGGGAGAGCAAACCTGAAAACAACTTCTAAATTTCCGGAAATTCCGGGTCTTGATTTTATAAAAAAAGATATAGATTCATCTATCTTTATGTTTAGTCCTAAAATTTCCTCAAGCATGCCTTCCTTTTTCACATCAGTTAAATTATTATTGCGCCCTGCTTCGACGCCGCAGGTAATGACGGGGTATGCCTTGGCTTCGACAAATATATAATCTTTGCCGTTATTTTCGCACATATTTTTTATGTTCGTACCGGAAAAACAAAGAGGTTTATTTTCAAATAAAATTTCAAAAGAAGGAAGAATGCCTTTGTGCGTTAAAAGATCGTTTTCCGATAAATCGGAAGGATATTTAGTTTCGTCATGTATCGTCTTAGGCGGCTCTTCTTCCGAACCGTTTTTATTTTTTATATCGCTATCAGCGCTTTCTTCTTTTGAATTTTTTTCTTTTATTTTTAAGATGTCGTATTCTTCATGCAGACAAAATACGTCGCCAAGAGAATGAATTAATCCTTTTCCTATATAATCCAATGCCGAAAAAGAAGCTGACGAAGGCTTATAAATTATGCACCATAAGTCGTTTGAAAGCAAAAACTCTTTTTCCCCGTCCGAGTCGAAATCATAACATTCTATCTCTATTTTTTCGTTAACGGCATCTTTATAAAAAACATAGGAAGCTAATAGCGCTTTATGAACGGCTCTTCTTAAATGCGGCAGATAAATGCCGCCGAATACTCCGTGCCAGTAAGCATCGTTAGCCTGAGATTTAAGAAGTTCTTCGGCGGCTTCATTAAGATTTTTATCGTAAGTTTTTTGAATACAATCTATTTTAAGGCTTAAATTAACCATCCTTTTATGCTGAAGATTTGATTCCGGATATCTGGTTAAAAAATTATGCCATATGCCGGAAATTAAAGGAGCCGAAGGATTCTGCAATTTTATTCTTTCGCAAGCGTCTCTTGTTTTCGGAGGCAGCGTCCATTCTCCCATTTCCCTGTAACTTGAAATGGGCAGATATACCTGATTCCTTTTTTCCGTATTGCACAATAAATTTGAAGGAAGCTCGAAAATTATGTCCGAATGAGGACTGCCCTCGTCTTTTGAACAGGCTTTATCGATAAAATTTTCCAACCAGCCTTTATTTCCTTCTTTTCCGTAAACCCAGTCAAAAGTATCCGGCCAGCCTCCCATTTTTTCGCCGTCGTCGAACATAACCGACAAATCGGAACTTCTTCCGTTTAGGTATAATATCTCGTTTAAAGATTCCGACGGTTCAGCAAAAGGTATCTTGTATCTTAATCTTTCATGTATAGGAAAAATATCGAAATATTCCCCTCCATAT
>JAJZLA010000361.1 GCA_021803845.1 bacterium
ACGGTGTCGAGATAGGGCTTCATTAAAGTGGGTATCGGTTTCATGGCGCATGTTACGCTTATTATTTCTCCGTTGGACATTCCGCCTTCTATGCCGCCGGCATTGTCGGTTTTTCTATAAAAGCCGCCACTGCCGCTGCAATAAATCGAATCATGGCATTCCGAACCTTTAAGATAGGCGGATTTTACTCCGGCGCCGATTTCTACGCTTTTAATTGCCTGAATACTCATTACGGACATCGCTATGTGCGCGTCCAATTTCTCGTCCCACTGAGTAAAACTGCCGAGACCCACCGGCACGCCTTTTACCTGGGCGGTTATCAGTCCCCCGACCGTGTCGCCTTCGGCTTTCATCTTGTCGATAAACATCTTTGCCTTTTCTTCATATTCGGGATAAAGCATGCGGAGCTCGGAGTTTTCTATGTTCCTACTTATAACTTCGTCGAAAAGGTCGATAAGATTAAAGGCAAAGGGGTCAGAATTAAATTCTGACCCCTTTGCCCTGTTCAATTCCTGCCCCTTTAACTTGTTTTTCTCAGCCGCCTCAACTCCTACCCCGCCGATACTCAGTACCGCCGAAGCAAACTCAATGCCGAAATTTTTCAAAAATATCTGGCAGATTGCACCGACCGCAACCCTCGACGCAGTTTCCCTTGCGCTCGAACGTTCAAGGACATTTCTTATATCGTCTAATCCAAATTTTATAGAACCTGCAAAATCCGCATGACCCGGCCTCGGAGTATGAATTTTGCTTTCTTCGGGAACGGATTCATAGGGGTCCATCCTGTCCCGCCAGTTTTCGTAATCCTTGTTTTTTATAAAAAACGAAATTGGCGAACCGGTAGTAAACCCTCCTCTGACGCCTGATAAAAACTCTATCTTGTCGGTTTCTATCTTCTGCCTTGCGCCCCTGCCGTAACCGGACTGCCTTAGCCTCAGCTTGTCGTTTATGAAATCTTCGTCTATTTTAACGCCCGCAGGAAAGTTGTCTATTATGGTAACGAGCCCCTTGCCGTGCGACTCCCCCGCCGTCAAAAACCTAAGCATTTTAATTATTACCTCCTTAGAAATAAAGGTGTCAGAATTCAATTCTGACACCTTTATTTACATAATTTTTTAATACCGATTTCTGGATTCCCGCTTTCGCGGGAATGACAAACCTCTGTTTCCCTTCAACCCTCTATCATCGCATAAGCGTTATGGTTGTGTATGCTTTCGAAGTTTTCCGCTTCCACCCTGAACCATTTAATATTTTTATTCTTTTTTAGTATTCCAGCCACGCACCTTGCGACGTCTTCAACGAACATTGGATTTTCGTATGCATGCTCGGTCAAAAATCTTTCGTCGTCCCTCTTTAACAAAGAGTAAATGGGCGAACTTGCGCATGATTCCACATCGGCTATTATATCCTCGAACCATATTAGTTTATCGAACTCTATCGAAACCGAAACAATACCCCTCTGATTGTGCGCTCCGTATTTCGATATCTCTTTAGAACATGGACATAAAGTGTTTATGGGTACTTTAACGCCAACTATTATAACGCTTTCGTCGTCGGTGCAGGGAGCGTAGGTGGACTCTTTCTTATCGGCAATAAAGGGGTCAGAATTCAATTCTGACCCCTTTATTGCCGATACCTTTATTTCTGACCTCTTTATTGCTACCGACCTCTTTATTCCATTTATTTCTGCTTTTTCCTGTTTAGGCGCAGCTGCTTTTCCGTCTTTTATAGTTCCGTTATAATAGCAAATATACTCCATTAGGCTTTTCTTTCCGCTAACCGGAGCGGTTTTTTCTATAAAATACGGGAATTCAATTTCAACGGATGCAGAACCGGCGTTTAAAACTTTCTTTATTTTTCTTAAAATATCCGGAAAATTAACTATGCTTATTTCGCCCCTGTGCTCGTTTAAAACCTCTAAGAAGCGGCTCATATGCGTCCCTTTGAAATAATGCGGGAGGTCGACGTACATATTTATATCTGCCACGGTATGCTGGAATGATTTTGCTTTATCGAGGACCGATATAGGATAATGCAGGTTTTTTATGCCGACCTTATCTATTGCTATGCCTCTTTTATCCTTTGAATTCTGAACGTCTTTCAGCATTAAAGATTAATATAGTTTTTCAAAAACCTGATTATGAGTTCCTAGCGCAACAAGAAAAAGAGATTGTAAATTTATATCTATTTTAAAAATCAATAACCAGTCGTTTTTTACGTGAATTACTTCATAACCGTTAAAATTGCTTTTTAAATTATGCCTTTTATATATCAAATCTACCGGTTTTTCTTCTTGCAGGCTAATAATAATATTTTTAAGAACCTCGAAATCTAATTTTGAATATTTGCCGCCTAATTTATCCCGCTCGATATCCTTTTTATAATGCTTTTCGATTTTAATATCAAGCATCCGTTATTTATTAAATACCGAGGTCTTTAAATAAATCCTCGGCTGTTTTGTATGTTTCGGTATTTATATTATTCTCGATATTTTCTATTCGTTTTTTAATATCGCTGGAAGGCAACGCCAATTCGAAGGGGATTTTTTTC
>JAJZLA010000362.1 GCA_021803845.1 bacterium
ATTCCTTTTACTAAAATCGGCAAAATCATACGCTTCGACCGGAATAAAATTTCAGCTTTCATTCAAGAAAATTCATATGATATAATTAAACCAATAAGCGTAGATGCCTCGAAAAGGAGGTGTAAATAATAAATGGGCATCTATTTAAAAGGTAATTCTAAAATATGGATGATGTCGAAATGTGTTAACGGTATCAAATATACAAAATCTTCGGCGACATATTTAAAAACGGAAGCAAAATATCTTTACGAGAAGTGGTCTTCCGAACTTCAGGAACAGCTTAAAAGCGGCAATAAGCCAGCTAAGCAAGTTAAAATCTTAACTGATAACTCCATTAAGCCTATTACGTTTGCGGAACTCGGCCAAAGATATCTGGATTATGCGGGCGGGCGGTTAAAAAGCCATGACAGGCTTAAATCGTTTATTAATACGCTTAACAAACATTTCGGCAATAAAAAATTGGACGATTTTAATATGCTTACTGTAGAAAATATGCAGTCGGATATCATTAAAAAAGGCTTATCCGTTGCTTATGCTAATAGATTGACCGCCGTTTTAAAAAGAATGTTCGTTAAGGCTTCGGATTGGGAACTACTCACCGAGGACGACTTAAAACGAATACGGAAAGTTAAACTGCTTAGAGGTGAAGTTAAAAGATTAAGGTATCTTGCCGATGACGAGGCGGAAAGGCTGATATCACACTGCGAGCCTTATTTAAAGCCGATTGTAATAACGGCGCTCAACACCGGTATGAGAAAATCCGAAATACTTAATCTTACATGGAACAGAGTTGATATGCTAAACAGGGTTATTTTGTTAGACACGACCAAGAACGGCGAAAGGCGAGAAATTCCCATTAACGATAATCTTTATGGAGCCTTAACAGGCATTATCAGGCAGATTAATGTTAAATACGTGTTTTTTAATCCCCGCACGTTAAAGCCTTACAAAGATATTAAAAAAGCTTTTTCGGCGGCGCTCGGTAAATCGCATATTCTGGATTTCCGTTTCCACGACCTGCGCCATACTTTTGCCTCTCAATTAGTAATGAAAAGCGTCGATTTAGCGACTGTCAGGGATTTAATGGGACATAAAGACATTAAAATGACTTTGCGGTATTCGCACCTGTCAAAGACTCATCTTAAAGATGCTGTTAACGTGTTGAATAAAAAAAATTACTACCGATTTACTACCACGACCGGAAAAGAAGGAAACGCCGAACCTGCGAACCCCTTGTATTTAATGGAGCCGGCGATAGGAATCGAACCTACGACCCGCTGATTACGAATCAGCTGCTCTACCCCTGAGCCACGCCGGCATGCGGAAGATTTACGAATTTATAATTTTGTTAGCGGCAGTAATAAAATTAAGTCTTTCTTTCTTATTTTCTATTTCTTGCGCTAAATTGTTAATTAAATTTTCTATATTGTCCCGATGAAAATTATTTGCGTTTTCGTTTAAATCCTTAAGCTTTTCGTCAAAAATAATGGAAGATATAGGTCCCAAATTTTCCGAAAAAATATCTTTAAGCGCTCCCATTTTATTGCTTGAAATTACTTCGCCGGAATTTATTCCGTCTCCCGACGTTCCATTACTATTTAAAATAGAATTAAATACAGCCTCGCTTTGAGCAAAAGAGCCGGCACTGCTTTCACCGCTTATAATATCGCCGGCTTTTTTTGAGTTATCGACGGCTATCGATTGGTTTACAATTTTAACGAACTCGCTTTCAAGATAAGCAGTCTCCATCTTGAGAAGGTTAACGTTAGAATTTCTCTTGCTGAGAATAAAAATAAATCCGCTTCCAAATCCGTTGACTATTATATTTCTGTCGTCGAAATTTAAGTAAAGAGAAGAAATTTCTATCGACGAAATAGAATATGATGCAAATAATTTACTTATTTCTCTTGATACCCTGTTTATTTGTTCGGTCTGTATTTCGGGATCGTTAGCCTCGAACTGTAAAACTTCGCCGTCTAAAGACGATATTGCGCAAGCATCTACGCCGGCAATTTTAAGAATTTTATATATAATGCTTTTATCGTTGGTTGCGTTCATAAATTTATATTGCTAAATAGCGATTATGCATGATATTTTAATTTTCTTTAAGTAATTTTATAGCTTCCATCTGCGTTTTTAACGCAGGGACTTCAGACGAAACTTTAAGGCTGTATAAAACATTTTTATTGTTAATAATTATTTTTTTATAATTATTGGCTTCGCATATCGCGCTTTTTAATTTATTAAAATTTAATATATCGCCTAATTCTTTCGATTGATGGAAAAGAAATAAAGCGTCGGCGGATTCAAAATCGGTATCGTCGATACCCTTGGAATACAGTACTTCGCCGTCCTCTTTAACCGCAAGAATAGATTCTACGCCGGGTATAACAGATAAAGTTTCTGCAATTTTAACTACTACAGCAGGGGTAGATTCCACATTGTTTTTTATAATTTCAGAATCGGAACTTTTTGCGTTATCCGTTTTTTGATCTTTATCTGAATTTTTACTGTTCTTGTTTATTATTTCCAGTATT
>JAJZLA010000363.1 GCA_021803845.1 bacterium
GAAATATTTTGCCGGCAGAAGAATGAAAACATTAGTGGTTTCCGCAGATTATTCCGGGCATATAACAAAAATAACCGGATTAAAAAATATAGGCGAATTTCCGGTAAAGTCCGAAGTTGACGATAATTTATATTTTGCAAAAATTTCTCCGGATTCGGCACTTGACGAATATAAGCAAAATACCGTCGAATATTTTAAATCTTATTCAGATAATGAACAATCGCTTAAGGTTTTAGAAGAGGAACTGAATTCGCCCTGCACAGAAGAGGTTGCCGTTTTTAAAAAATTCAGCAGTTTCTTTTTTGGGTATAAAGATTACGACGTTATAATTTTCGATGCCGCTCCCACCGGTCATGCCTTAAGGCTTTTATATATCAGTTTGGAATACGCAAAAATAGACAGGAAAGATGCAATGCTTGAAGAATTCGTTAAAATACTTAAAGATACGAATAAAACCATATTTTCGCTCTGTCTTTATCCCGAATACAGCCCTATCGAGGAAGCCAAAAGGGCATACGATGATTTAAAGGCGGCGGGAATTAATACATCCTTTCTGGTCGTTAATTATATTCTCGGCGGAAATTTTAACGACGCTTTTTTTAACGGCAGGAAGAAAATGCAGGAGACTTATCTTGAATCGATAAAGCAAAAATTTGACATTCCTGTTTTCACGATACCGCAATATACAAGCGAGATTAATAATCAAAAAACTTTGGATGCTCTTTATTCCGCCATATTTTAACAAAATATATTTCTGTTATTTAAGGTATTTTATGCTTCACGTGAAACATAAAATAAAATTTAAAAAGGGATAATTTTGCAAGAATGATTAGCGAAAATATAAATATTGTAGAGTTATGCAAAACTACCGGACAAATTGAAACCGTCAGCAGGGTTTCTTCGGAATGGTCGCGGTCGGATTATGCAGGCTCCATAAAATGCAGGATAAGCAATTCGTTCAGGATGAAATATAAGATTGAACCGGGGCTGTATGCGGCAGGCGAACCCGATGGAAATTCGGAAGTATTCGTAAGCGCAAATTATAAATTAAGCTTCGACGTTCTCAGAAAGGCGCTGAAGGGTTTAAGCGCATGGATATTGGTATTGGATACTAAAGGCATAAACGTATGGTGCGCCGCCGCAAAAGGAACATTCGGTACCGAAGAGCTTGTGAAGCGGATAGGCGGGGTTAAACTCGAAAATTTTTTAAATCATAGGCGGATAATACTTCCCCAGCTTGGAGCGGTCGGCGTTAATGCCGATTCCGTTTTTAAACGGACGGGGTTTAAAGTCTATTTTGGTCCCGTGTATGCAAAAGACATTAAATCTTATTTAAATGCGGGAAGAAGAAAAACTGCGGAAATGAGAAAAATTAAATTTTCAATTTTAGACAGGCTTATTCTGACGCCGAGAGAAATTATTCCGGCAGTGAATAAATTTATTATTTTTGCGGTCATTATACTTTTGTTTTTCGGCATCCAGCCGACGGGCATTTTATTTAAAAGCGCATGGGTTGACGGAGAGCCTTTTCTGCTGCTTGGTATTGCGAGTATTATAGCAGGTTCGTTTATAACTCCGGTATTTCTTCCTTTTATACCTTTTCGTTCATTTGCCTTAAAAGGCTGGATAACAGGAATATTATTAACCGTCCCCGTAATTTTCCTGTTCAATACACCAGAGTTAAAAAACATTTTAATTTTTATAGCGGCAGGTCTTTTCTTTCCCATGGCAAGCTCGTATTTGGCATTGCAATTTACGGGTTCTACTACATTTACAAATATGAGCGGCGTAAAAAAGGAGTTAAAAACAGCCCTGCCGGTTTATTTAATATCTACCGCATTATCGATTATTTTATTGTTAATTTATAAACTTCATAAATTGGCGGTTATATGAAATATCTCAAGAATGTATCGAGCCTTAAATTTTTTGCCGAAAAATGTACTAATTGTTTAATGTGTATAGACGTATGCCCCCATGGAGTATTTCAACTAAAAAATAAAAAAGTCGGCATTGCCGATAAAGATTTATGCATGGAATGCGGCGCCTGCGCTCTTAACTGCAAATACGGAGCTATCAAAGTCAATTCGGGCGTCGGATGCGCGAGCGGCATAATAAACGGCATGCTAACCGGCGGCGAACCTTCATGCGATTGCGGCGGTTCATCTTCCGCCGAATGCTGTTGACACTATTTCTAAAAGATACATAATAATTAAACTAAACTCTTCAAATATTTCTCCAATAAAAAATCCTAAAACGCCTGCAAAAAAAACTGCAAAAAAAACTTGACATTATACCTAAGTATAAGGTGTAAAATATTAATAGTCGGAGATGTATAAAAATTTTAAAATTTAATAAATTAAAAATGGAGGCTTAAACTGTTCCCTTTGTCAATACATTTTTTTAATCCCGCATAGGTGGATTAGTTAAACGTATGTTTTAGTATTTTATATTAAATTATATTTATATTGTCTTTGGGGGTTAGAGGGGGCGAAGCCCCCTCTCCCTCCTTTAATGCAATTTATGCTACAGCTT
>JAJZLA010000016.1 GCA_021803845.1 bacterium
TCTACCAACTGAGCTATGCCCGCTTTTTATATACTTGCATGTTCTTTATTTATATCATAAAAACAAAAAATTGTAAAATGGAAGGAAAACAACTGAAGGAAAAGGATATAGATATACTTATTTTCTTTTAATAAAATTACGGAAATCAAATATGGCAATTTATTAATAATTTTGAATGGTCGGGACGACTGGATTTGAACCAGCGACCCCTTGCTCCCGAAGCAAGTGCGCTACCGAGCTGCGCTACGTCCCGAAATGAAGTGTATAAAATATTATTATATTACTTATTTTATTTTTTTTCCATTATTTTTTGCTTTATTTTGCTTTATCTTTGTTTTTGCAATTAAATTCTTTCGCGCATTTCGTTAATAGTTTCGGTATAATTTTTCGTTCCCAATATTCCGGAGCCGCTGACTAGAATATCTGCGCCGGAATTAGCCGCTTCGGCTATGTTTATTACTTTTATACCGCCGTCGACTTCAATTTGGGTTTGGAGTTCTCTTTTTTGTATTATGCCGTGAAGTTTTTCTATTTTAAACAAAGAGGAATATATGAATTCTTGACCGCTGAAGCCGGGATCGACCGACATAATAAGAACGAGATCTACATCATGAAGTATTTCATTTAAAAAATCCACCGGCGTTGCGGGGTTTATAGCTACTCCGGGACTTGCTTCCAGTTCCCTGATTCTTTCGACCGCCCTGTGAAGATGCGTCGTTCCCTCAAAATGAATAGTTAATATATCTGCGCCGCTTTTGACAAACTGCTCTATATATCTTTCCGGACGTTCGATCATTAAATGAACGTCTAAGGGAATATCGGTACGTGTTTTAATCGCTTCCACGATATTCCATCCTGCGGTAATATTAGGAACAAATATGCCGTCCATAATATCTATATGTAAAAAATCCGCACCTGCTTTTTCAAGCAGTTTTATTTCTTCGGAAAGTTTTAATATATCGCCCGATAATATCGAAGGCGCAATCTTTTTCAATTTTTCCTCCTTGTAAAATATTTATTATTATTTATATAATAATAATATTTGATTAGCGTAGCAATTTATTTTTATTAATTATACCACAAATTTATGCAGTTAATTATTATATACTATGCAACTTTTAAAAAAATTTAATTCTCCTAAACCATTCATAAAACGTAAAATAAAAACACCTAAACATAATAAAACTATTCAAACAAAGTAGGTTCTTCTAAGGTTTTTGAGTCGTTATCATTGACTCTTAGAGCTTCTAATACGCTTTTCTTTGCTAAATCGTCCATTTCTTTAACGGAAGGCAAATCGTTAAGATTTTTAAGATTAAACGCTTCCAGAAAATAATCGCTGGTTTTATATATTAACGGTCTTCCTACAATCTCTTTTCTTCCGGCAACTTTAATAAGGTTTTTTTCAAGAAGAAATTTAAGCGTGCCGAACGAATCGAATCCCCTTACGGCGTCTATTTCATTTTTGGTAACCGGTTGTTTATAAGCTATAATAGAAAGCGTTTCAAGCTGAGGACCGGTAAATTTTATAGGTTTTATCTCCAAACTGCCGGATATTGCATCGAAATATTCAGGCTTCGTCTTAAAACTTATGCCGTTGTCATTTACGGAAAGATATATGCCATGGTTTGATTTTTCGTTAAATTCCAGTTTTATCGATTCTATAACTTTTAATACTTCTTCTTTTTTTACTTTAAATAAATTCGCCAATTTCTTTAACGAAACGGGTCCTTCCGAAGCAAAAATAACGGCTTCGATAGCCGGAGCCAAAGAATCTAAATCGTCGCTATAATTATTAAGCAGTATTCGGCTTGTCATAAAAACGTTCCATATCCATGCGTATATTATAAAACGTAAAAGGGAGTCGGACTTTAAAATCCGGCTCCCTTATATAAAAAATTTTAAAAACCTTTTTTATAATTTATAGAACTTATAGTGAGGTTATTGAATTGTTAAGTATTTTATAAGTTTTGATTTTTTATTTAGAATAAAGTCCTACGTTTAAACCGTCGAACCAGTTTAAAAACCTGTCGATCATTTCTTTTCCTTTAAAAATAAGACCGTGTTGCGGAGCCAGAATTTCGATATCCATTTTTGACACTCTGTCTATCCATACTTTTTTAGGTTCGTTAGAAGGCATCCATCTTTTATGAAAATATTCCATATATTTTATATGAGAATCGAAATCTTGAACAAATACGTTAGGTTTCCTTTTGCTTTTAAAGTCTTCTCTCGGCACTAATGCGGCGCCTATATCGCCTGAAAAAAGTATCTTCGATATCGGGTCGTATAAATTAAGCTGTCCAGGCGAATGAAGATAGTGCGCCGGAATAATATCGAAAGCATAATCTTTGGTCATGTTTAACTTTGCGGTATTACCGTCGTCAATCATTATCATATTTTCCGGTCTTGCGCCGTAATGCGAAATAAAAGTCGACCATATTCTGTCTATAATAACTTTTGAGTCGGTGATCGAAAGCCATAAAGCAAGCGAGGAATTAACGTCGGGATCCTGATGCGAGCAGAATATAAATTTTACGTCGGACATCCTTACTTCGCCGGCAAAAGCGGAGGAAACCGAAGAAAACATTTCTATTCCTCCCGGATCCATAATCGTCGCGATTTTATCGTGAACTAGCAGATACTGGTTGGTATCAATTATATAATCCGGCCTGTCGGCATCTTTTCCTATATAAACGAACTTATGATTTGGAGATTCGTATAATACTTCTGACACCATGGTTATGATACCTCTTTAATAAATTTATATACTGGATGGATGCTAAACGCATATATCGCTGACTTTATTGTCTATGTTTTTTATAGTTTTCATAAGTCCTTCATTCATTTTGCTGTCTATTCTCAGTGTGTCGTTAAGTTTGGCACTGACTTTTCTTATTCCGAAAAGAACGTTGGATATTTCTTTAGTAGAACTTGACGATTTTTCGGATAATTTCCTGACTTCGTCCGCAACGACTGCAAAGCCTCTTCCTGCTTCTCCCGCTCTTGCGGCTTCGATAGCGGCATTCAACGCCAGCAGATTAATCTGGTCGGTAATAGACACTATTGCGCTTAAAATTTCGTCGGTAAAAAGAGTCAATTTGTATAGCTCTACGGAATCCTGATAAGTCTTTTCCAGAGTAGAAAAAGAACTTGAATACATATGGCTTAACGAATCGACGAAATTTTTGATTCCGGTTTTAGATTCAAAGCATTTTGATTTAAACCGATTAAATTGTTCGTTGATTTTTGGAAGCTCTTCGGAATCGTTTGCGCATGAATTTAAGAGATTATCTTTGTTGCGTATATCTTCTTCGAGCGAAGCTACTTTAGACCTCAAAGATTCGATTTCCTTTTTGAATCCGTCGCCCGCCGAAGCGATATCGGCGTCTTTCCGTTTTAAAGAAACTTCAAGTTCGCTATTTTTTTTCTTAAGTTCATTGATTTCGTCTATTAATTTCTTGTATTCGCCGCTCGATAATAATTTCATATAAAGCACCCGCTTTTACGATATGAGGTTAGTAATTATAATATTATATAGAAATAATTTGCTTTGAAATAATTTTATATTTTTGTAAAATTTATTGCAAGAGTTTTTATATTTTTTTAAAAAATTTTATTGGCAACGGCGGCGGCGCATTTTATGCCGTCTATAGCGCTTGTTATTATGCCTCCGGAATAGCCGGAACCTTCGCCGCAAGGATATAAACCTTTAACGGATAAGGATTCGTAATCTTTGCCTCTTTTAATTCTAACCGCCGACGACGTTCCGGTCTCTATTGCGGTTAAAACCGAATTTGGAACAAATCCCTTATACTTTTTATCGAATTCAATAAGAGAGCCTGCAATAGAACGATTAATAAAATCTGGTACAAGTTCTAACAAATTAAAATATTTTACAGACGGTTTATAAGAAGGCTCAGGTATCAAATTTCCCCTTTTAATGCCGCTATCTGATTTTAAAGCGGAATTCACATTAAACCCTGTTTCTTTTTCAGTTTTACCTATTACGTCCGCTATATATTCCGGCGTGTATTGATAAGGTGCGCCGTAGCCTCCTCCGCCGGCATTAAAGGCTTTAATTTCCAAATCTTTTCTAAACGAAAGAAATCCGCCGTTCAAAGAATATTCCTTTTTGTCTAATAATGCTACCATATCCGCTCTGACGGCGGCTACTATTGCGCTGTTAGAATTTTCCAAATCGCGGCTTGAATAACTCATTCCGTTAACCGACAGAATATTTTCGCCGGAACTGGAATTTATCACTACTCCGCCCGGACACATACAGAAAGAATAACCGCCGTATTCCTTGGAAGAAACATTGTAATACACTCCGCTGAATTTTAAATCGTTTTTGTTTCTGCCGCCTTTAAAAAACAGGGAATCTATAAAATTCCTCTTATGTTCTATCCTGAATCCTACGGCAAAAGGTTTGTTCTCTAAAAATACGTTTTTCCGTTTCAGCATTTCATAAGTGTCTATGCTGTTAGAACCGGCGGCTAAAATTAAAAAATCCGCAGAAATAATTCTTTTGTCGGTTACCGCCGAAACTATACGATTATTATCGTCCGTATCAAAATCTTTTAATTCTTCTCCAAAAAAAATTTGCGCTCCGCCGTCTGTAAGATAATTTCTTATATTTCTGAGTACATCTATAAGAATGTCACTGCCTACATGGGGTTTATGCTCTACGAGAATTTTTTTGTCCGCTCCCATTTTTACCAAAAAATTTAAAACGAAAGACACCGCCGCATCATCTTTTCTCGTCGTTAATTTTCCGTCCGAAAAAGTACCCGCTCCGCCTTCTCCAAAAACAACGTTGCTTTTTTTGTTAAATTTTCCTTTATTTAGCAAGGCATTTACGTCTTTTATCCTTTCTTCTATGCATTTTCCTTTTTCTATTAAAACTGGCCTTATACCATGTTTCAACAAATATACAGCGGCAAAAATACCAGCCGGGCCCATGCCTGTTATTAAAACCGCCGATTTATTGCAGTTATTTTTTTTAGTTTTATTGTTATCGGTTTTTTCGGCATTTTCATTTTGCCTACCGTTTTCAAAATATAACGAATTTTCTTCATAAAAAAGTTTTTCTTCTTCATAGCTTGCTTTTCTTGCTTTTATACCTATACCTGCTAAAATATTTATAATATCGTCTTCATTTTTACCCGAAAAGTCGAATTTTATTAAAACCTTATAAACGTTTTTCGGTTCTCTTTGCCTGAAATCAAGAGATTTTTTAATTATTTTTATTTTGTGCCTAAAATTTTTTATATAGTTTATTCCTTCGGAAGATTTTTCGTTAAAATACTTCAGAAAATAATCAGAAAAAATTTCTTCCTCTTTTTCTAATTCTGTCGTTTCCGGATTTTTTCTTTTCACCGGTATTTTAAAATCATAAATAAGAATCATATAGGCATCGTGTCAGGAAGGGTTTATTAAAGACAGGGCGGATTCTTTTATCAGCTCTTTTGCCGTTAATTTCGCCGTATTTTTAAGCGGAATTAAAAGCACCGGACACACGGAATGCTTTGCAACGTAAAAAGAAACAGAACCGGATACTATCTCTTTAATTCCGACCCTTTGGTGAGTTCCGACAGCAATTATATCGGAAGCGTTTTTTTTTGCAAAATTGATAATCTCTTCCTGCGGATTGCCGGTATATACGGATATTTCGTAATTTAAATAATACAAACCCGATTCTTTTAATTTATCTTCTATGGACCCGTGTACTTCCTCCGCTTTTGATTTTATAGAGTTTTTTTTACCGGAAAAAGAAAAAATATCGTAAGGAATGACGTGCAAAATTTGAAATCTCGCGGCGGATTCCCTGAAAAAAGATGCCGCGGACGCAAGCACGAACCCCGTTTCAAAATTTAAATCTACCGCTAAAAGAATTTTTTTTTCTTTTTCCATATAATAATATTATACGATTGAAGCGTTTTTTTCAAGACTGCTTTTAATTTATGCAGGGTTTTGCTATAATTGTAAAAACGGAAGAAGAATTTATTAAATTTAACAAAAAAATTAATCGATTATTAAGGGGGATAACGAAATGCGCGACGAACACCATTTAGACGACGCTTTAAGCGAAGAAACCAGAAATTTAGAAATGGCAAGACAATCGCTTATTGAAGAATTTCAAGCAATTAACTGGTATCAGGAAAGAATAGAATACACCGCCGACGAAGAATTAAAGCATATTCTTGCGCATAACAGAGACGAAGAAAAAGAGCATGCCGCAATGCTTATGGAATATATAAGAAAACACGACAAGGTTCAGGACGACAAATTTCTTCATCACGATTAAAAAATAATGCTTTTTAAAACTACACGTCTATGCTATAATCTTATAGAGTAATCCGAAAGTACGGCATTAAGGCCGAAAACCCCGCCAGGTTCGAAAGAAAGCAACGGCATCGATTCGAGGTGCGCGTATTTAATCGGATTACTCTTTTGTCATTATATGCTGCATTTATTGACGACGGTTGTTATTGTTGTTGTTATTTTTATCGGTAAAATACGCATTTATATATTATAATTCTTTAGTTTTTCCTTTATTTTTTTATTCATCTTATCTTATATTGCTATATAAAATATATAACGCAAATAATAAATACGGACTTAATTTTTTGCTTAATAAAACTTCAGACTATTCAAAATTACTTCTTACCGGTAATGAAGCAATCGCTTTGGGCGGAGCAAAAGCAGGCGTTTATACCGCCGTCGGCTACCCCGGAACGCCGAGTTCGGAAATACTTCCTTATTTATCTAAATTAAACAGCAGCGCAATAGTAAACTGGTCTATCAATGAAAAAACAGCGTTAGAAATAGCGATAGGAACGTCTATAGGCTATAAAAGGGCAATGTTTACCACTAAACACGTCGGCTTAAACGTTGCTTCCGACCCGCTTATGACTCTCGCGCTTACGGGAGTAAGAGGTGGATTAGTCGTAGTTACCGCCGACGACCCTGGAATGCACAGTTCTCAAAACGAACAGGATAACAGGCTTTATTCAAAATTTGCGAAAATACCGATGTTAGAACCTTCCGACAGCCAGGAATGTTTAGATTTTACTTCAAAAGCTTTCGACGTAAGCGAAGAATTCGATACTCCGGTTATTTTAAGAACTACTACGAGAATATCCCATTCAAGAAGCGTCGCCGTTTTTTCCGGCAAATTTCCGCCGGCAGAAGAACTTGAAAACACGAAAAATATTTACAGAAAAGATATTGAAAAATTCGTAATGGTTCCAGTTTATGCAAGAAAAAGACATAAAACCGCTTTAGAGAGGTTAAAACGGCTTATTGATTTTTCTAACGGATCAGGATTAAACTCGATTGAATATAACGATAAAGAATTCGGCATAATAACAAGCGGCATTTCTTATCAGTACGCTAAAGAAATTGCGCCTTTTGCTTCTTTTTTAAAACTGTCTTTTTCTTATCCGCTTCCGGATTTATTAATAAAAGATTTCGTAAAAAACGTTAAAGACATAGTTATAATTGAAGAATTAGAGCCTTTTATCCAAAACGAAATAGCGTCGTTTGGCATAGAATTAAAAGGAAAAGAATATTTTCCGCAGGACGGAGAATTTAATCCCGATATCGTATTATCGGGACTTAAAAAAGCCGGCTTTTTTAAAGGCAAAAAACATATCGCTAAAGAAAATGATGCGGATAAAGACTTTCGCATTAGTTTGAGCAATACTCTGCCGCCGAGATTTCCGGCTTTGTGCAGCGGATGCCCTCACACTTCGGTATTTTACGCTCTTAAAAAATTAAAAGTTCCAGTTATGGGCGATATAGGATGCTATACTCTTGGAGCACTGCCGCCTCTTAACGCCATGGACAGCTGTATTTCGATGGGGCTTGCTTTCGGCGCTGCACAAGGTTTGTCCCTTACAAAATCTTCGCATAAAAAAACAGTAGGAATTTTGGGCGATTCTACGTTCTTTCATTCCGGCATAACTTCTCTTATAGACGCAAAATATAATAACGCAAAATTTACCGCTATTATTTTGAACAACTCCACTACGGCGATGACCGGAGGACAGGATCATCCAGGCACGGGAAAAAACCTTTCTTTCAACCAATCAATTTCAAATAAAATAGATATTAAAAAAATCATAGAAGGAATAGGAATAGAAGAAATTTTCGTCATAGACCCCTACGATTACAATGATACGTTTAAAACTTTAAAAAAAGCGCTTTATTCAAATAATCTTAACGCAGTCATAACCGACAGGCCATGCGTATTATACCCCAAAAAAATAGATACCGGAAAAAAATTTAAAATATCGGACGGATGTACCGGATGCGATTTATGTATGCAGACCGGGTGTCCGTCTATACGCTTGCCTTACGAAAAAAACGGCGCGGTAAATCCTGTTCCCTTTATAGATTCGTCCTGTATAGGATGTTCTATATGCCAAGATATATGCGTTTTTAATTTTATCGAAGAAATAAGTCAATCTTAACTCAAGATAATTAAAATATAAAAATAAATTAAATTTAAACTGCGAAAATAAATGGGCGATTCAACACAAAACATATTAATTTGCGGAATAGGAGGACAGGGCGTCGTACTTGCCGGTAAGATTATCAGCCACGCGGCATTTGAAAGCGGTATGGATATTAAAACGTCGGAAGTTCACGGAATGTCGCAGAGGGGGGGGTCGGTTTCAACGCATATAAGATTCGGGGAAAAAATATTTTCCCCGCTAATACCGGAAAACGGCGCCACGGCGATTCTTTCTTTCGACATTTATGAAACTTTACGATATTCGGACAGGTTTGCAAACATAAATACGATAATAGTTTCGTCAAACGACGGTAAAACTCCGGCGTGGACATCTAAAACCAAAAATGGTACAATCAAAAATAATTTTACGGATATATATTCCATAGCCTCGGTTTTAAAAGATAATTTTAAATCTTTGACTCTTTTGGACGATAAACTGATTGCGGAAAATCTCGGGAATATTAAAGTTTCAAATATTATACTCATAGGAGCTTTATCAGTTTTTACGCATATAAAAGAAGAAATTTGGCTAAAAACCATTGAAACAAACGTTCCCGAAAAAACGATAGATTTAAATATTAATGCATTTATGAAAGGCAGAGATTCATTATGAATATAAAATATTACGAAAAAAAATACGAAACTATGGACCGTTCCGAACTTTCGCAGATTCAAACGGAAAGATTGAAAAAAACGTTAAAACTAATATTTTCCGGGGGCGGTTTTTTAAAAACAAAATTAAAAGAATATGGAATAAAAAAATTAGGCGATATCGAAAAAATAAAATCGATTGATGAGTTAAAGAATATGCCGTTTACTTATAAATCCGACCTCGTAAACAATTATCCCTTCGGAATTTTTTCTCAGCCTTTAAATAAAATAATAAGAATACATGCATCGTCAGGCACTACCGGAAAACCTATTATAGCCGGATATACAAAAAACGATATTAAAATATGGTCTAAGTTAATGGCGAGAGTTTTTTGCGCCGCAGGTATTTCTAAAAAAGATATAGCACAGAATGCCTACGGTTACGGACTTTTCACAGGAGGCTTAGGGTTTCATTACGGGGCGCAGGAATTAGATTTAATGATTATTCCTATGTCGACCGGTTTTACGGAAAGACAGCTTACCATGATGCAGGACGTCGGCGCAACTGTTCTTTTCTGTACACCTTCTTACGCTCTTTTTCTCTCCGAGGAAATAAATAAAAAAATAATCGATAAATCAAATATTAAATTAAAAAAAGGTATTTTCGGAGCGGAACCATGGTCTGACGAACTCAGACAAAAAATAGAATGCTCGCTTAACATAGATGCTTACGATATATACGGATTGAGCGAAATAATCGGCCCAGGCGTAGCATACGAATGTATTTACAAAGACGGACTTCATATAAACGAAGATAATTTTTTTCCGGAAATAATAAACCCAAAAACAGGGGAAGTTTTAAAAGACGGGGAAACAGGGGAACTCGTGCTGACCAGCCTCAATAGAGAGGCAATGCCGGTAATAAGATTCAGGACAAAAGATATAACGAGGCTTACGAGAGAAAAATGCAGATGCGGCAGAACTTTCGTCAGGATGGACAAGATAAAAGGAAGAACAGACGACATGATAATTTTAAAAGGCGTTAACGTTTTTCCGTCTCAGATAGAATCAGTTTTATTTAAACTGGATTATTTAGAACCTATATATTTAATAGAATTATATACCGAAAATCTTTTAGATAAAATGAACATAATAGTTGAACCTAAAGAAGAAATTTTTAACGGCGGCGAAGCTAAAATCGAAGCGGTTACGAAAGAAATATCCCACAAAATATACGAACTTATCGGCATCAGGGCAAAAATAACCGCCGTCCCCCCTAAAACTATCGAGAGAAGTCAGGGCAAGGCCAAAAGAATAAACGACCTGAGGAAGAAACTATGAAATCCTCTCTATAAGCTCTGCTAACGCGCCTACGTCTACAAGAGTATCTCTGCAAGGTCCGTTAGGTCTCATATTGGGCAGACCGTAAACAAAAAGCGGAAAGCTGTCTATAATTCCCGAACTTAAATCTCTTTCACATGCGACTGCTATAACGGCTTTAGGTCGTTTCTCCTCTATAACTCTGCGCGCGAGCGTACCTCCGGTAGCAACTGCCATAAATATGCCTTTCTTTTTGGAAAGCGCCGCAAGCTCTTTTATGTTACATTTTCCGCAATTCAAGCAGTTATTTATATCTTCGGTAATTTTAGCCTTGCAGTTATGAAGCTGAAGACAGTGCGGAAGCAGTATTAATATCCTGTCAAAAGCTACGTTTTTATTTAACGAGAAAAGAAGGAAATTGTTTATTTCGACAAATGAAGCCTGCATTTTGTCCCTGTTTATCCTGAATACGGAAGTGATAAAAAAAGCCATCGGATAAAGAATTTTTATCAAAATATACCGTGCCGGATAAACTAGAAAAGATTTACCGCCGTTTTTCCGTCTGCCTGTCAATCCCGCAAAAAAAATTAGAATAACCGAAAGCAGTATAAAATCTAAAGCGAAAAAAATATATAACGGCAAATATGGGCTTATTTTTTCCAAACCGCCGGATATTATCCAGAAAAGAAGCAAAAATACCGATAAAATAACAAAAAGCGAAATCGATATTATCTTCAAAAAATAAACATGTTCTTTTTTTAAAGACATATTAAATCGCCCTGTTTAATTCTAAATCCGTTGACGATATCGTTGTAGTCCATAACGTTTCTGCCTTCCGGCTTAAGCTTTATTAGCCGTATATAAACCCCTTTTTTAACGGTGGAAATAAGCAGTCCGGTTTTGTTTGCAACGACGGCCGTACCCGCCGCAATAATATCGGATTTAGAAAATACTTTTTCTATTTCTTTTTTATAAATATCCGAAAAACCGCCGCAATAATCGGAATATTCGAATGTTTCATGCTGAACGCCGTTTTTAGTTTTCCCGCTTTCTATTTCCGTTTTTTCGCATGCATCATCGACTATTAACTTTGCTTCTAATATTTTTACGTTTTTGTTTTTTAAAATAAAAAAAGCTCCTCCCGCTTCAGAAAAAGCCCTTATTTTTGCATATATAACGGCAGGTTCGTCCTTGGAAAAATCTATTCTCAGTTCTTCCTGCTTTATTAAAGCAGTTAAATCATGCGCCCTATTGCCTTCTTTTTTTGCTAAATCCTGACCGTATCCGCATTCAAAAAAATTTATTCTATGTTTATATACAGTCTCTACTACTCTGGAAAGCAAGAGAGAACCGGCTAAAGACAATTTTTCGTAAAGACCGGAAAAGTTTTCATTTTTATCTAAAGCAATTCTTTGCTGAGCCGCCAGAGGACCGGTATCTATGCCTTCATTCATCGCCATTATTGTAACGCCGCCGAATTTCACCCTTTTTAATATCGTATAGTGTATAGGGCTTGGACCCCTTAAATCAGGCAAAAGAGAAGGATGCAGATTTAATACTCCATATACGGGTATATTCAAAATATCAGGGGTAAGAATGAGTCCGAAAGCGACGACTATTATAACGTCGGGGGCAAGGATTTTTAAAAAATCGGTTT
>JAJZLA010000364.1 GCA_021803845.1 bacterium
TTTTAACGTCCGCAATTAAAGATTTGTCAAAAATGTTGCCGACAATTCTGTCTTTTCCGCCTTTTGCTCCCAAAACTTCAATTTTGTTATCTTTTAAGTTATTAATCGATAGTTTTAATATTTCAGCCTTACGCAGTCCGGCTCCTGCGGCAAGCATGATGGCAAGATTGATAGTTTCATCTTTAATATTCATAAGTTTTTCGACGTCGGCTTTTGAATATGCTCTGACGTCGGCGTGCCGCATATCCTTTTGAACCTGCCTGTTAAAATTTTCGTTTAGCTTAAAATCGTAAGTTTTATTGAGGTTATGGTGTTCGGAATAGCGGTTTAAGGCAGTTTCGAGTTTATTTAACGCAGATTTTTCAAGCTGGAAAGTTTTATGCGCGATATTTTCGTCGATGCGGCTTTGCAAATATGATTTAACCGTCTCAGCATTAGTTTTAGTGAGATCTTTTAATCCGGCATTTTCTTTCGCCCAACTTCCAAATTTAATGGCACTTTCCCTATATGAATCAGCAGTCCGGTAACTATAAATACCCGTTTCTTTAGCTATTCCGTTAGAACCGTGCGCGCCTGTTTGCCTTGCTAAATTTTTAGCGGCGTATTTTGAATTTCCGATTTCTTTTATCTCTTTAAAAATTTCCGTAACCTGCCACTTTACGCTGCCTTTCAATTTAATCTCCTATTTTATATTAAAATAAGTATATTTCAGCCAAAGCTGTCGCATATTAGTTAAGAACAGAAACTTTTTAGAAAGGTGTTTGTCCTTTTGTTTATTTTTCTTAAATTAATTAAGAAAAGCGCATAAACAAAGCGTTAAGATTTTACTTTGAAAAATCAGGTGAAGCCCTGACGAGCTAAAAAATTGGCGGCTTAAATCTTTAAAAAAGCCTGAAAATTTGAGATTGTTTGAAACAGGAATGAACGCAATAACTGAGTATTGCAGTTTTTTATAATATATTTTTCAAATAAGAAGTTTCCCGAATGAAGCACGGGCGTTAGGGCGCAAATCTTTTCTCTCCGCCTGAAAGGCGGGGGGTGTGGTAATGTGAAGAAACTAAGATTTGCAATAGTAGGCTAAATTTTCCTAAAAAAGATAAAAATATTCTCACGCCTCATAAAAGAGTATGAACGAATATAAGTTTAAATTTTAAGGATTTTTTTAAATAATTGGATTTTTTGATAAGACTCTCATAAGGATTTTACGAACGGCTATATCTGACTGCCGTCGGCGGTCGCTTTCCGCAAGAGTTTTAATGGGTTAAGACGGGAGCAGCGAATATCCCGAATGAAACAAAATTAGGTGCTTACACACGCTCCTAAGACAGGGAAAATGTAAGTTTTACCCCTGAATTTTTTTTGATTGCAATGTTTTGTAATTAAAACAAATTCACTTTTAATCCCACATTGATCAAAATATGCAAGTCATATATTTTATATAAAATGTCAGACTTTTAATCCCACATTGAATGACAAATTAAAAAATATACCGCACGCTATTAATAATTTTATTATAGCATATAAAAACAATAGCCTGTCAAGTATTTTTTTATTTTTTTTATTTTTTTAAAGATTTTTTAAATAATTTATAGGCGCTCTCTGTTTGTATTTTTTCGCTAAAGCTCAAAAATACAAACAGAAGAGCATAGTTGCGAATATATGGCAGAATTAATTAATTTTGTAATCCGCAACAGTTAAAACAACGATGCTGAGGTTTGTTTCTTGCTTCGTGCTTGCTCCGCTTCACTCCGGCGCACTACGGCGAAACAAACATTTAAAAGCATTGTATCGGCATAAACGGCATATTTTTCTGATGAAAAAGATATGGAGTTTAGCGTTTATAAAGCCAAAGGTTTTATGCCAGAAAGAGAACTTTCTAACGGTGAGTTAAGGTTATTTATATTATTTATAATAAACTGTTATATAAATCAATTATGGAAATATATAATTTTTCTGTAAAAACCGGCAAAAGAAGCGAATTGATAAACATTACGCAAACCGTTGAAGATTTTGTTTTTAAGTCCGGCGGCGCCGCCGGACTCTGTCTGGTTTATTCCCCTCACACGACCACCGGCATTATTATCAACGAAGCATACGACCCCGATGTCGCTTTCGATATAAATCGTTTTTTAGATAATTTGGCGCCTAAAAATAATAATTACCGCCACGCCGAAGGAAATTCCGACGCGCATATAAAAGCGGCGATAATAGGCAATTCAAGAATATTGCCTTATTCCGGCAATAAGCTGAATCTCGGAAGATGGGAAGGGATTTTCCTCTGCGAATTCGACGGGCCCAGACAGAGAAATATTAACTTAATTTTAATTTAAAAATTAAAATATTTTTTAGCTCTGGCGAATTAAAAAGAAAAATTACGGGGACGGTTAATAACACGCCGGTTATCCAGCCTTTTAAGGCAAATGAACGAAAAGGTATAAAAGGAAGGGCGGCGGGAGTTATAAACGAACCTGCTATAATACTAGCAAGTCCAAGTAACAGAAAAGGCTCTCCGTAAACC
>JAJZLA010000017.1 GCA_021803845.1 bacterium
AGCCGAATCTTTTATTCTTATGCCGTGATATGCTTCGTATCTTTCTTTCAGCCCCCTGAGTATAGAAATAGTATCTTCTACGGACGGCTCATCCACGAAAACCGGCTGAAATCTTCTTTCCAGCGCGGCGTCTTTTTCTATATATTTTCTGTATTCGTCAAGCGTCGTCGCTCCTATAGCCCTTAACTCCCCTCTTGCAAGAGCCGGCTTCAGAAGATTGGATGCATCCATTGCTCCTTCGGATTTTCCCGCGCCGACAAGATTGTGCAATTCGTCTATAAATATTATTATCCTGCCTTCCGACGACTTTATCTCTTTTACTACTGCTTTAAGCCTATCCTCGAATTCGCCTCTGTATTTAGCTCCCGCTATTAGAGAACCCAGGTCTAACGAAAGAACTGTTTTTTCTTTAAGAATTTCGGGGACGTCTCCGTCGGCGATTCTTTTGGCAAGCCCTTCTACTATCGCAGTCTTGCCTACGCCAGGATCGCCTATCAAAACAGGATTGTTTTTAGTCCGTCTGGACAGCACCTCCATAATTCTTCTTATTTCGCCGTCTCTGCCTATAACAGGATCTATTTTTCCGGATTTTGCAAGCTGAGTTAAATTTACGGTATATTTTTCTAACGCCTGGTATTTATCTTCCGGATTCTGGTCGGTAACTTTAGTATTCCCTCTTATATCAGTAAGAACTTTAAGTATGCCGTCTTTGGTTAATCCGAATTTCGTTAATATTTCGTACGATTTTGTATCTTTGACGTCAAACATTGCAAGAACGAAATGCTCGACCGACACGAAATCGTCTTTCATAAAATTTTTATTCTTTTCCGCGGCGTCTAAAATACGCTTCATCGACGAAGAAAAAGCAGGTTCCATTCCTCCTTCTACGACGGCAAGTTTAGACAGCGCCGTTTTTAATTGTTCGTTAAAAGATTTCAAGTCTATGCCAATTTTTTTAAAAATCGATAAAGCTATACTGTTATCGTCGTAATTAAGCAGGGCATATAATAAATGCAAATCCGATATTTCCGGATTTTTAGCTTCTTTAGCCGTATTTATCGTAAGCTCTATTAATTCCTGGGATTTTATAGTAAAATTGTTAAGATTCATAAAATATATTACCTCTTTTTCTTTTAATAAAGTGCCGGAATTAAATTACAGCACTGCCGCAACCAAACTAACGGTTTATTTTTTTTCCGAAATATAAGCCATCCTAAGGTCGTATAAAATATTTTCTATAAGTTTGGCTTCATTTTCGTCAAGATTTCCTTTAGTTTTTTTAGAAAGCATGTCTATAGTATCTATCAAGTATTTAGCCGTTCCCAAGTCTTTCTCGTATTTCTTGGATATGGGATTCGGTATCTTTCCCATAAAAAGAAGCGCCTGCGTATTAAGCGAATAGACGAACGCGGCAAAATCCGCTTCAAAATCCGGCATATCGGCGGCGGTTTCGTCCGCGGCTTTTTTTTCGGAATCGGCGGTTCTTGCCGTATTTTCATTGACTTTTTCCGCCGGTTTAGCTTCTTCGGCGTTTTTTGCTTCTTCTATTTCTTCAGCTTCCGATGTTTTCCTTTTATCTATTACTTTGAAAGATTTTTCGCCTTCCTTATCAGACATAATCAGGCTCCTCCTTATATTTTTCTTTTCCGTTTTTAACTTTTTTTGCGATGTCGCCGTCTTTGGGATTTTTATCCGAAACAATGGATATTTCGCCGTCTTTAAGTTCGGCGGTAAATATATCGCCCTCTTTCCATTTAAGCGTCAGCGGAACCTTAATAATGTCGTCGATGGTACGCTTTAAAAATCTCGCTCCGAATTTTGAACTGTAGCCGGTCTCGACTAATTTTTCTAAAGCGGCGCCGGTAACGATAATTTCTTTGTCATGTTCAGACATCGTTTTATTTATAGTTTCAATATGCATCAATGCGATTTTTTTAACTTCTTCTTTCGTAAGCGGCGAAAAAATAACGATATCGTCTATTCTGTTTATAAATTCCGGAGAAAAAAAGTTTTCTATTTCTTTATTTATCGTTCCTTTAATAGACTTTACTATATCGTTTGATTCTATAAAACCAAGCGGTTTCGTAAATTTTGAAAATTCATGCGAACCAAGATTCGACGTCATAATAATTACGGAATCAGAAAAATAAACTCTTTTGCCTCTTCCGTCGGTTAAAAAACCTTCGTCGAAAACCTGAAGGAAAAGATTAAATACGAGATCGCTGGCTTTTTCTATTTCGTCCAAAAGAATTACGGAATAAGGGTTATCTTTTACCTGATTGGTTAAAGTTCCGCCTCTCGAAGAACCTACTATGCCTCTCGGCATACCTATTAGTTTATCCACTGCTATCGAGCCGTCTTTATATTCCGACATATCTATCCTGATTATATTTCTTTCGGAACCGAACAGGTACTCCGCCATGGCCTTTGCGGTTTCCGTTTTTCCGACTCCCGTAGGGCCTAAAAAAAGAAGCACCGCATCGGGTCTGTTAAAATTTCCTTTCAATGGTCCTTTATTTAGCCTTAAATGTTTTGCTAAAGAATTAACGGCGTCTTTCTGTCCGACTATCCTTTTTGAGAAAAATTCCTCCATATCCTGAAATCTTTCTAAGACGTCTCTTTTAATCAAATCTATAGGCATACCTGTTTCCTGGGCGATTACCTGATAGATATTTTCCTTTTTAACTATTTTATCGTCGTTGTATATTTCGGCCTTTACGCATCCGGAATCCACCCATCCGATAGCTTTGTCCGGAAGCCTTAAAGATTTGGAATAACGGGACGACAGTTTAAGCGACTCGTCAAGAGCGGAATCTTCTATCTCTACGCCGTATGTATCTTCGAATCTTCTTTTAAGACCGTAGAGTATTCTTTTGGTATCTTCCGTATTAGGCTCGTTAATGTTGACTAATCTGAATCTGCGGGCAAGGGCTTCGTCTTCGGAAATAAACTCCTTATATTCCGAAAGCGTCGTAGCTCCAATCATCTGCACTTCGCCTCTTGCGAGGGAGGATTTTAATATATTTGCCGCATCGCTGGGAACTGCAATTGCGGAACCGGCGCCGATAATGGTATGCACTTCATCGACGAATAAAATTATATTTTTTCTGGACTTCAGTTCGTTTATTATCTTTTCCATCCTGTCTTCGAACATGCCCCTGAAAACCGTTCCGGCAACTAAAGAATTCATCTGCAGGTTTACTATAATTTTATTTCTGAGCCTTGCCGGAACGCTGTATGGTTCAAGTTCTATTTTTCTTGCAAGACCTTCTACTACCGCCGTCTTTCCTACGCCGGGCTCTCCTACTATTATAGCGGAATTAGGTCTGTCTATATGGCAGAGTATTTCCATAAGTCTGGTAATTTCTTCTTCCCTTCCGAATACTAAAGGCAGTTTATCCATAATTGCAAGTTTGCTTAAATTTACGGCATGCTGTCTGAGCGTATAAGGCAGGTCGTATTTTCTTCTGTTTTCGTCGCTTCTGCTCCTTCTTTCCCTCATTTTCTGAAAAATCTTATCGGCAAGCACTACCGAATCCACGCCAAGCGCTTTAAAGACTTTGTTTGGAGCGGAACTCGGCTCCTGGAACATTACCATTAAAAAATCCGTAGATTCTATAAGGTTTCTGCCGGCGCTTTGGGCGTAATCGTAAGCGCTTTTAAATAAATTTCTTGTTTGAAGCGGAATTTTCATTCCTTCACCGACATACTGGTCGGACGACATCATATAATCGTTCAAAAGTTTCATTATCTTTCTTTTGTCGATTCTTAACTCCAAAAAAATTTCATTTAAAAGATCCTCGTCCACTAAAGTCAGAGCATAAAAAATATGCTCCGGTCCAAGATAAAAATGTTTTCTTCTTTTCGATTCCTCTATGGAAATTGTTAAAACCCTATATCCGCTTTCCGAAAGTTTGTCCTCGTAATAGTCTAAATTAAACATAAGTTTGTTTACCGTCCTTAATAGTATTTTTGCATTATTTGTTTTTCAATCGTTAATTTCAATGCAGGAAATTTTAAATCCCCCGCTTATCTTTTTTTTAGGTATAATTATTTCAAGCAGACCTTCCTCGAAAGACGCCTTAACGCCGTCATAGTTTGCGGAAGAAGGCAGACTAAATCTTCTTTTGAATAAGCCGAAAGGTCTCTCCATTCTTTGAAAATTACATTCTTTATTAGTTCCAAAACGGCGTTTAATACCCCTGATTTCAAGTATTCCTCCCCCGATTTCTATATTTATATCTTCTTTTCTGACTCCGGCAAGTTCTATATATACAGCTATATAATCCGAAGTTTCGAACATGTCGGATACCGGTGCAAAATAGTACATTTCTTTATTCCGATAAATTTTATACTTTATAATTATATGATTTATAGTTATAATTATATCAGATTAATGCATAAAAAACAAAAATAGGGTATGTTTAAAACATTGACTAAATATGTATGAAACCTTTATATTTAAAATATATTATAATGACCGCCATTAATATGACCCCGTTAATAGGCGGAAAGTACATGTCGACGGCATACGCCGTTTATTATAAATTAAACCCGTACACAAGCATCTTTTTAATAACTCTTTCGGAAACTATTTTATGTTCGGCACTGTTTTACGCCGGTTTAAAGCTAAAATCCATTAAATTTATAGACAGGATGATTTCTTCTAAAAAAGGCAAAAAGGCGCATAATTACATTGAAAAATACGGACCGATAATAGGGCTGTTTATAGGGCAGATGTTCATCGGCGCTCCGCCTGTATCGCTTGCGCTCGGCGTTTTATACGAAAAAAATAAAAATATTTATGCTTATTTCTTTATACCTATGTTCGTCAGTATCTTTCTTTATGCAATTTTCAACTTTTATATAAACTCTATGGCTATAACTTCGCTGAAAAACATATTCAGATTATTCTGAATTTTAAGGCGTTTTTTTCTCTGCTTTATGAGCGATTACGTTTATCGTTATGGCATTATTTTTTGCCGTAGTTATTTTTGCGTTAAGATAAGACTTTACTATAAAATCCACTCTTTTTAACAACCGAACGATACTTCCGTAGTAAAGAACTTTTATTTCGTCGTAATTTTCCGAAAATGATGATATATAAAGATTTTTAATGTGATGCGAATATTTAATCATGAGTTTCTGAAAAAGATTTGAATCGCCGTTATTAAAGTTGCCGGTAAATTTTATATAATAAACGCCGTAAACGGCTTTTTTGCCCGAATGTTTTGTTTTAAGTATATGAAATCCGAGTGTTTTAAGGGCATTTATTAAACCGCCGGCTCTTATATGCGTCTTTATGTTTATATAATAAAGATTAAGATATTCTCCCGCCTTTAAAACCTTAAACGAGTATATATATTTCCGTCCGTTTGAGTAGATATTTTTTTTAAGAATAATGCCGGTTTGTTTTTTCAAAAAAATTTTTTTACCTATAAGACGTTTTACGGCAGTTTTCACGGACAGCGTTATCGCGCGTTTTATTGCGGTTTGCTGAAGGTCCGCGGCATGTCCCGATGCCGCTTCGCTTTTAGGAATTACGACATAAGTTTTGACGTTAACGCTCATGCCGAAAACGTTAACCGAAAAAATAAGGGATGAAATACATAAAATCGCTAAAAAAAATATAACGCGTATAAACTTATTTACCATTATATTACTCCATATTTAATAAATAGAATATTTTTTCTTTTAATAAATCTATATTTTTTCCGGTCTTAGCTGAAACGGCTATAACGGGACTGCCGGTAAGCGTTTCGAACTTATTTTTCAAAAAATCCGCCTGTTCTTCGCCTATAAGGTCTGTTTTATTTATAACCGTAAGAATTGTTTTATCTTTAACTCCTATCTCGTTTAATATTTTAATAACTTCGCCAGACTTATCTATTATCGAATTTTGTACGGGGTCTATTACATGTATTAATAAATCCGCCTGAACCGTTTCCTCAAGCGTAGCTTTAAAAGAATCGACTAAAAAAAGCGGAAGATTTTGAATAAAACCTACAGTATCGGATATTAAAACTTTTTTCTTTCTTGCATCGTCGTAAATTGATGCCGTTTTCGTCCCAAGCGTCGCAAAAAGCTTATTTTCTCCTTTTTCTCCTTTGCCGGTCAAACTTTTCATAAGCGTCGTTTTGCCTGAATTAGTGTATCCTGCAATAGCCGCGGTCAAAAAACCCTGCCTGTTTCTCTTAGACCTGTGAAGCGTTCTTGTTTTTTCGGAAAGTTTCAGCCTTTCCTTTATATGAGTAATTTTAAGCCTTATTTTTCTTCTGTCGGTTTCCAATTTAGTTTCGCCGGGACCCCTCGTTCCTATGCCGGCGCCGGTTCTGGAAAGCATTATTCCTGCGCCTTTAAGTCTGGGCAGTATATAATTCATCATAGCAAGTTCGACCTGATATCTGCTTTCCGCCGTCCTTGCGTTAACGGCGAATATGTCAAGAATAAGTCTCGTCCTGTCTATTACGTTTAAATTGAAATACTCGGAAAGATTGCGCTCCTGCGCAGGACTTAAAGAGGCATCGATTATGACTATATCTGCATTTTCCGAAACCGTTTTATCTTTTATATCTTCAAGCATGCCCTTTGAAAGATAATAAGCGGGGTCTATTTTTTTTATGTTTTTTAAAACGCTGAAAACATTTTTTGCGCCGGCGGTTTCGGAAAGCATTTTAAGTTCTTCCAACGAATCCTTGCTTTTTTCTATATCCGAATCTGTATTTATTCCGACAAGCAAAGCTTTCTGAGTCATTTTAAAAACCTTTCGATATATTTTGACGAAAATTCTATCTTTGCATTTAAATCGGTAAAATAAACCGGCAAAACGTTTTCAAATTTTTTAAAAAAAGTAAACTGCCTTTTTGCGTATTTTAAAGTAGAAGAAACAATTTTATCGTATAAATCTTTTTCCGCAGGCAATTCTTTGTTTAAATACATCAGCGACTCCCTGTAGCCTATTCCTTTAAAAGGCTTTAAATCGGTTTTATATCCCATGCTCAATATTTTTTTTGTTTCTTCGACCAAACCTTTTTTAATAATAGCCGAAGTTCTTTTCATTATGCACGATTTTAAATAATCTTTCTGAGGATATAAGTTAAAACATAAAAAATCGTATCTCTGCCGTCCGAAAGGATTCTTATCAAGATAAAAAGATAAAGGTTTGCCGGTAGCGCAATATACTTCATAAGCCCTTGTAATTCTCTGCGTATCGGAAGACGATATTTTAGAAGCATATCTGGGGTCTATTCGTTTCACCGTTTCGTATAAAAATATAAGTCCTTTTTCTTTTATTAATTCCGAAGCTTTTTCTCGAAAAACCGATTTGTCTGTCTCCGGAATAGGCGAAAGTCCGTAAATTAAAGCTTTAATGTAAAGGCCCGTTCCGCCCGTAAAAACGGGAATTTTTCCGCGTGAAGCCATATCTTCTATTAATTTTTCGGCGTCATCGGAAAACGTCCTCGCGTTATATTCTTCATCAGGATATTTTATATCTACGAGATAATGCTTTACCCTGCTTCTTGCCTCGGCGTCCGGTTTTGCAGTTCCTATATCGAAATATTTATAAAAGCACATTGAATCGAAATTTATTATCTCTGCGCCGAAACGTTCAGCCAGTTCTATAGAAAATTCCGTTTTTCCCGAACATGTCGGACCTCCTATTACTATTATTTTTTTAAGCATAAATCCGGCGAAAAAGTATATTAATTATTTAATAAAGCATATCCGGAATTGCGTTTAGTCTTTTTAATTCTTCGGATTCTTTCAATAAAGAATCGTCCTTTCTTCCCATAAGAAGATAGGCAAATTTCTTTCCTTTTTCGACGCCCGGCTGATCGAAAGGATTTATTTTTAATAACATTCCAAGAACCGCGACGGCTTCCATGCACATAAAAGAAAGTTCGCCGACATTAAATTCGTCTATTTTATCTAAAGTAACCCTGAAAGAAGGTCTTTTATTTATAGCCAGAGCCAGCTCGACGCCTTTTAATTCGTTCATTAAAACGTCGGAAAGTTTTTTGCCGTTTAAATAATCGAATTCATTAAATCCCGACGAATTGACATTATAATCCGCGCCGAAATTTTTAAGGCAGAAAAATCCTATCAATTTATCCTGCGGACCCTGCATATAAAGCTGAAGCTGCGAATGCTGGTCCGTAGCCCCGACCGCCGGTACCGGAGTAGGAGAAGTTAAATCCTTTCCAAGACTTTCCGCAAAAAGCTGTCTGAACCATCTTGAAAACTCTCTCAAATAGTCGCCGTAAACAAAAGGAACGAATATGTTTCTTTTCTTTTTTTCATAAAAAAGATATATAACCGCCGCCATGGCATATACCGGATTATTTTCAAAAACTCCTTTATTGAGAATATTGTCTCTGTATGTCAAAGAACCGTGCAGAAATTTTTCTATATCTAACCCCATGACGCATGCGGGAAAAAGAGTGCCTGCGGTGACTATAGAATATCTTCCTCCGACGTTTTTAGCGATATCTAAAACCGCAATCCCGTTTTCGTCGGCGTATTTTCTTAAAAAACCGCTCTTTTTATCGGTAATAAAAATTAAATTTTCTTTATAATTTTCTACGGTTTTTTCCAATATTTCTTTTACGATAAAAAACTGGGAAACTACTTCTATCGTATCCGCGGATTTAGAAACGAAACAGAACAAAGTTTTTTTAAAATCTATAGCATCTAAATTTTTTTTTAAATAAGAAGGGTCTATATTTTCCGAAAAAATAACTTCGGCGGCGCCGTCTTTTCGGTTTTTAAACATGCCGTACATTGCTTCTTTTAAAAATATAGCTCCGAGGGATGAACCGCCCATGCCGAATACGTATAAAGTTTTAAAATTTTTAGAAAAAAAACTTTCGGTTGCGGCTTTAATTTTATTTACCATGCCCATATTAGATATTTCGTCGTAAAATCCTATTTCACCGTTGCGCCTAAGTTCGTTAAGCCTTCTTCTCGCTTCGACAAGTTCATTCTCGAGCGACCTGACGGCGGATTCTTCAATACCGTTTTCCTCTATCACCGAATTTAAAACATTTTTAAAATTAAACTCTATCATCTTTACCCTCCATTTTTGCATTTATTAATTTTTTTTTATGTTTTTTAAATATAGCGATTCGACGTATTTAATTTCATCGGTTTTATTCTTAAGTTTGCCGGCTGTTTTCAAAGATTTTATTTCGTTAAGAATTCTTCCGCAAACCGGTCCTTCGCAAATACCCATAGCTTTAATGTCGCCGCCGTTCAAAAACGGTTTTTCTAAAACGGACTTTTCTAAATATCTTACTACAATTTTCCTGAAAATCAAATCGGCATTTTTTTCGTCTTCGTTTTCGAATAAATAAAACAGAAGACTTTTACCGTCTATCTTGTTTAAATTTTTATACAGTCCGACGGCGTTATCCCCTTTATAATTATTTTTTAAATTATCTATTTTATCCCTATCTGAGAATAATAACTTTTTTAAAAATTCTTCAACGGTATTTCCTAACTTTAATCTTTCCGAAACTTCTTTCAATTCGATTCCGTTCAAACCGTAAAAAATTCCCGCAAGATAAAATAACCTTTTGCCTTCCTTTACGTTTTTAAAAATTTCGTTTAAAATTTTAAAATTTTTTGTTTCGCTAAAATAACGGTTTATTTTTTTAATAATAATTTTATTCTTTTTTAAAAATCTTAAACTTGGATTAATCGAACTTAAAACTGACAGTTTATGCAATCTTTCAAAATATATTTCCGGATTTTTTTCTTTAAACAAAATATATAATTCGGCGGTTATCCTTTTACCCGAAACATTATCTATAACTTTTTGCGCTAAGGCATTTTTTAAAAATTTTAACGTTCCGCGGTCTATACGAAAATCGAGTCTTTTTTCAAATCTGACGGCTCTGAAAATTCTCGTAGGGTCGTCTATAAAACTTAAATCGTGTAGGATTTTAATTTTTTTATTTAAAATATCTTCTATTCCTGAAGAATAACTTTTTATTTCAAGAAAATTTGACCTGTTAATCGAAAAAGCAACGGTATTAACGGTAAAATCTCTCCTGAGGATGTCTTTTTCGAGGGTTGCGGACGAAATATCGACTTTAGGGAGCATTCCGGATTTTATGTAAATTTCGGTCCTTAAAGAAGCAAAATCTATTTTTAAAGGTTTCCCGCTTACGTAAAATTCCGCAAGCGCCGTTCCAAACCTTTCGTGTATATTTAAAGAATGAAGGAGGGATTTTAAATTTTTGTCGTTTTTAACCGACGATACAAGCTTTGCCGAACCGCCTTCTACGGCAACGTCTAAATCTAAAAAGCCGGAATAATCGTTAAAAACTTTGGAAAATTTATAATATTCGGCGGTTTCCGCATTCGACCTTAATATATATATCAAAATGTCTCTTGGAAAACCGCCTATAAGAAATGATTTAAATCCGAATTTTTCGGATAACGCACCTATGCTTTCAATTAAATTAAGCGCCGAAACTCCGTATCCGTAATCATGAAAAATTTTATTTATAGACTTTTCTAAGCTGTATTTTCCAAAAAAGTCCGGTATCGTCATATCCGTTCATTTTTATCCACTTTTTTAAAATCTTTTTTTATTTTATATACCGAATAAAAATGATATATAAGGGCAATTAAAATCCCTATTAATATTGCTATATAAACTATAACGGAAATAGGAAGTTTAATAGACTGAAATTCAAAAAGTTTTACGCTGACGCGTATATGGTTCTGTATGGTAAAATCAAGAACTAATGTCACAAAAACTAGCAATAGAACGATATTTACAATTTTTACCATTTGAAATCGATACCTCCGTTTAGAGTTTAATGCTCTTGAAATCGCCGATAAGCTTATTATAAGTATCGTCTAGTATTTCCGAAACCACTCTCAGTTCCGAACAAACGGTATAAAAGCTGACGTCTCCTTCCCATCTTGGTATTATATGAAAATGAAGATGCTGTTCTATGCCGGCGCCGGCGGCTTTGCCGATATTTAAACCGACGTTTAGAGCATCGCATTTGTAAACTTTTTTAAGTATATCGCAACTTAAAGACAAAAGCCTCATTATTTCCGCCCCCGCTTCAAAAGAAAGTCCGTTAAGCTCTTTTGTGTGAACATAGGGAATAACCAGCAGATGTCCGCAGTTATATGGGAAAGTGTTAAGTTTTACGTAGGAATAGTTTCCTTTAAAGAGAACGTACCTATCGTCGAAACATTTGCTATCGATACAGAAAACGCATTCGTCTTTTGATTTATCTTTAACTAAATAATCCATCCGCCAGGGGGCATAAATAATTTCCATAAAAAAAAATAAAAATATTACTTTATATTAAAAGTCTAACTTCATGTCGCCGTACGATACAAAAGCGGGATTCTTAAAAAAAGAAGAGCCTCCTATACTGCCTACAAATGACTTTACTGCTCTTTTTATAAAAGACTGAAACAAATTAGGCTGTTTCTTAACCGGATATATTAACGTCGCACTGCCTTTTATTCCGGCTAGTTTCTGCGCCGTTTTAACCGCATCCTGAAAATCCCCGAGTTTATCTATAAGATGATATTTAAGGGCCTGCTGCCCCGAATAAACCATACCGTTCGCTAATTTTTTAACGTAAGATACTTTAAGATTTCTGCCTTTTGCAACAGCCGATACAAACTGTCCGTAAACGTTCATAACGACGCCTTGCAATTTTTTTCTCTGCATAGGGGTCATCTCTTTAAACGGCGTCCCTATATCTTTATAAGGTCCGCTTACTATGTAGTTATAAGACACTCCCACTTTTTTCATCAGTTTATAAAAATTGGGCATTTCCATTATAACGCCTATCGAACCTGTGAGCGTTCCGGGTTCGGCAATTATTTCGTTAGCGGCAGAAGAAATATAGTAAGCTCCTGAAGCCGCCACCGAACTCATAGATACGACGACCTTTTTTTGCTTTCTGAATTTCATAAGTTGTTCGTAAATAGCCTGCGACGGCGCAA
>JAJZLA010000018.1 GCA_021803845.1 bacterium
TCATAGTCAATCTTGGGATAATCCAAACTCTAAGGGATGGTGGGTCAGGGTTATTCCTAATAAGTTTGCCGCTCTCTCCCTTAATTTCGAAGAAAATGCCAAGGTATACGAGGGAATAAGATCGGTTAATCCGGATTTTTCGGGATATTTTTTTCCGAGAGCTACGGAAGTTTTCAGAACTAAACCAGGAATAGGAGCACACGAAGTCGTAATAGATACTCCTAAACACAATGAACAACTGCCGTTTTTTTCCGATAAGCAGATACAGGAGCTTTTTTTAATGTACAGAGAAAGATACTTAAATTTACGCGTAAATTCTAAGTTTAAATATATTATAATATTTAAGAACAGCGGCGCTAATGCCGGGACGTCGATAGTGCATTCCCATTCGCAAATCATTGCCACTCCTGTAATCCCTCTTACTTTGAGAAATAACATATCTCAGGCAAGATTTTATTACGACGAGGTCGGCAGATGCATATTCTGCGATATGATACAGGCTGAAATAGTGGATGGAAGGAGAATCATACTGCAGACGGCCGATTTCATAGTTTTTCACCCTTTTGCTTCTACGAGCCCATTCGAAACATGGATAATGCCTTTATCGCACGAACCGTGTTTTTCGAATATGTCCGCCGATAAAACCAAAGATTTAGCAGTTATAGTAAAAAAAATCCTTAAGGGTATGTATGATGCATTGAACGACCCGGATTATAATTTCGTATTTAACAACCCGCCGATAGCCGATGAAAAAGAAGATTATTATCACTGGAGTTTGAGGATTATCCCAAGATTGACTATGAAAGCAGGTTTCGAGATCGGGACCGGTATGTCTATAAATACCGCTATTCCAGAAGAAACCGCCGAATTTATGAGAGGTTTTTTAAAATTTTAAAACGATATAATTCCATAATTTTTGATTTAGACGGAACGCTGATAGATTCTTTCGAGGCCATTAACGATGCTTTCGATGCCGTGTTTTCAAGATTTCAAAGCAGAAAGATAACTTTTGAGGAGTCTAACTCTTATGTGGGCGTTCCGCTAGAAGGTCTTCTCGGTCAGCTTTTCGGAAAAGAGAATGAAGAGGAAGCGATAAATATTTTTAGAAACAGATATAAAGAGGTATGTTTTGAAAAAACATCTTTAATTAAAGGGGTAAGAGAACTTCTTTTATACCTTAAAGAAGAAAAAAAATCTTTAAGCGTTGCTACTAATAAGACAGGTTCGATATCCAGAAAATTACTCGAACATTTGGAAATAGACGGTTTTTTTGATTATGTTTACGGAGTGTTTGACGGACTTGCGGGAAAACCTTCTCCTGAAATGATAAATAAAATTGTCGAGGAAACAGCCGTCCCTAAAACTTCTACGATATTAATAGGCGATTCTCCGATAGACATTATGGCGGCAAAAAATGCCGGTATCCATATTTGCAGTGTAGCTTCCGGCAACCATACCTCAGAAGAATTAAAAACATATAATCCCGACTATCTTTTTGCCGCAATATCGGAATTAATCCCTGTTAATAAAACCGGAGAGGGTAGATGATCCGTATCGGAGAAATAAATTATCTTAATGTATATCCAATATATTATTATTTAAAAAAGGCGCTTAAAAACGATAGTAAAAAAAATTTTATGAATTTTATTTCCGGGAGCCCTGCTTTTTTAAACGGGAAGCTGAAAGCCGGAAGTATAGATATCAGCCCTTCATCATCTTTTTATTATATTTTAAATTATCAACGCTCCTACATATTTCCCGACCTCTCCATAAGTTCCAAAAAAAAAGTAAAAAGCATTTATCTTTTTTCCCCGAAACCTATAGAAGATTTTAACGAAAACGAAACAATTTACGTTACTCCCGAAACGCTTACATCTATAAATCTTCTGAAAGTTTTACTCGCCGAAATATATAAAATGGATTTAAACGAAATAAAATTTACTACTTTAAAGCCGGATGATAAATTAGAACTGAAACTAGGACCGGTTGCAGGCGGCGAAGCAATAAAAGGAGGGATTTTTTTGCATATAGGGAATAATGCTTTAAAGCTGACAAAACATATTCCCGAAGGTTATTTTGCTTATGATTTAGCTGATTTATGGTACAGATACACGGGATATCCTTTTGTTTTTGCCCTTTTTATAATAAACAAAGAGGCTTACGATAAAAACAAAAATGAGTTCGATATCCTAAAGGCGCTCCTTATCGAATCAAAAATAACGGCTGTTTCGGGGCTAAGAGAAGCCGCCGAGTCTATATCGAAATTAAACGAATACAAGTTTATATCATACGAAGAACTCATCGAATACTGGACGGAATGTTTGAGTTTCGATCTCGGAAAAAACGAAATCGGAGGATTAAAACTATACTCTGAATTGTTATATAAAAGCAGGTTGATATCTTCTATTCCAAAACTTAATTTTGTTTAAAATTATTTTCAGCCCCCGGTATTATAAAAGAAAATATAAAACCGTTCCCCAGACTGCTTTTAATTACCGCACTGCCTCTAAGAATCCTCAGAGTGTGTTTTACGATAGCAAGACCCAATCCGGTTCCTTTATGTATGTCGTCATGTGAACTGTCCACCCTGAAAAATCTCTCTCCGAGCCTGAGAAGATTAGCGTAGTTTACGCCTTTGCCGTCATCTTCTATGGAAAAGAAAAAAAAATCGCCAGAGTTTTCTTTGAGCGGAAGATTATCCCATAAAACGGACGTATCTCCTATATTTAAAATAAAATCGGCGGCGGCTTTATAGTCTATAACGCGTCCTTCAAGTTTAATAGTTCCGCCATTATCGGTATATTTAACGGCGTTATGAATTAAGTTTGTTATAATTTGATTAATTTTTACGGGGTCGGACATGAAGGAAATATCAGATATATTATTAATTATGGTCAGTTTTTTTTCTTTTATTTCTTTTTCAAATAAAACGAATGAATCTTCTATGCCGGATTTAATATAAATTTTTTCGTATTTTACGCGGGTTTTTTCAGTTTCTATATTAGTCAGCGTAATCAAATCGTCGATTAAATAATTAAGGCGTTTTGCATGATTATATATTATATCTATAAACTTGATCCTGACGTCGGGATTATCGATAGCTCCGTTCTTTAACGTTTCGGCAAAACCAGTTATCGCTGTTATAGGAGTTTTTAATTCATGTGATATATTTTGGATAAACGCAGTGCGCGCATTTTCAATTTTCTGAAGATATGTTATATCTCTGACGATAACTGCGTATTCGCCGGAAGATTCTATTTTTAATATAATGCAGTTAATTATTCTTTCTTCCGCCCTGTCGTAATACGAAAGTTTTTTTTCTATAAATTTAAAATTAATATCGGAAACGGCATCGTCTATTAAAGAATTAAGTTCCAAATTTCTTGTCAAAGCGTCGAATTCAAGGATATTCGATTGATTTTTTATCGACCTGATGTTTTTATTGAAAGCTTCGTTTACGAATAAAATATTTTTATCAGCATCGATAATTGCCAATCCGTCCATTATATTATTTAATATATATAGATAATTTTCTATTTTATCGCGGTATTCCCTGAATTTATTTTTAACAAATAATGTTTGTATATTTTTATATAAAAAGATATACAAAAAGAATAAAAATAATGATAAGATTAGAATATACAACATAGCAGAAAAAGGATAATTCATAACCAAAATTTTATAATATATTGCAAATAATTTCTATTAAAATTAATGGAAATAAAAATAATAAATAAAAAATATAATATTTTAGGAGTTTCATTTCTATGCCTTATGATTCTATCGCTGTCCGGCGCTAGTTCTTACAGTTTTTTAGCGGATGAAATTGTCGCTTCGGTAGATAATACGCCGATAACGTTAAACGAATTGTATTTTTTATATAATTTTAATGCCATAAATAATTTAAAATACCGAAACCTCAATAAAACGGTATCGAGTGCTAAATTAAAGCATATTTTAAATTTTTATATAAACAGGATGCTGATTTTAAAGCAGGAGGAAAAAACCGGAGGATTGAATGCATCCGAAAGCAGTATTCACGAATTAACAGCGGGGTTTAAAAAAAAATTTAAAATGCTCCATAAAAAAATCACCTTTAATTCATTTCTGGCTAAATTCGGATTAAATAAAACAGATTTTAAAGTTTTTGCAAAAAATATTCTGAGCGAAAAAATTTTTATCGACGAACAGCTCCGCTTCTTTTTGTTTACCATAGAAAACAGCGGAAAAATTACGCAGAGCGTAAAAAGGAACTATAATAAAGAATTATCGCTGAAATTAAAAAAATTGCTGTCTAACCTTAAGAAGCGTTCCAAAATCGAAATAAACGATAATTTTAATTAACCAAACAAAAATGTATGATTTAAAAGTTTTATCCGGTTTTTCATCGGCTCACGCACTTAGAGGCTATAACGGAAAATGCGAAAACATTCACGGCCATAACTGGCGCGTAGAACTCGTAGTATCGTCAGACGTATTGAATGAAATCGGCCTTGCTATAGATTTTAAACTGCTTAAAAAATATCTCAACGAAGTCTTGGAAACCCTTGACCATAAATTTATTAATGAATCAGGGTTCTTTAAAGAAGTAAATCCTTCCGCCGAAAATATTGCCCGATATATATACGAAGAATTTGAAAAAAAAATGAAAATAAATAAAATATTTAATATAGCCGTTAAAAGAGTTAATGTTTACGAAACGGATTCTTCCATGGCTTCTTATTATAAAATTGATTGACTAAAGTTCATTAATAATGTATTAAATATATTAAAGCGGTTTAAATTAACTTATTAAATTCCGGCTAATATTATTTTTGTGAACAAAAAGAATGTCTATTATATCGCTATTTTAGTTTTTATAGCTTCCGCGCTCGGGGTTTTTTTGATTTACGGAGCCCTTACGGCAAAAGAAAAAAAAATAGGCTCGGAAATAAATATTAGGCTTGCTAACCTTAAAAGCATTCAGGAGCATATAGCCGAAAACATTAAGAGCATCAAAAATATCGAGCTGCCGGTTTTAAGATACGGTTATTCTTATAACGAAAACGACGGCTATTTTATTTCCGAAATAGTAAACGCTTCTAAAAAATATGGTATAAAATTGGATCATGCCAAATTAATTCATATAAATAAAAATAAAAATACGGCTGTTTATTTATTTAAAGTATCCGGCTTGGGGAAGCCCTCGGATATTTATTCTCTTATTAAGACGCTTGAATATAATTATAAAATTGAATTAAAAAAATTTTATATAAGCAAAAATTTTAATGAAGCAAAAGATGTTTCTTTTTCTTCACTTTTAGCGGCATATGTAATAAACAAGCACGAGATATTATCCGGCGTCGCAAAATTAAAGACCGGTCTTTTACCGCCCGGTAATTTTGGGAAGATAGATCCCTTCGTTAATTCTCCCGAAAAAAAAGAAGCTGTCGAAAAAACAGGAATGAAACCGGCAGAAAAAATAAAAATAGCAGAAAACGTTTATAAAAAACTGTCTAATGAATCTATCATAAAAAAATCGGATTTTTACAATAAAGAAGGAGTTTTTTATTTCGAGAAAAATAACCTTGCCAAAGCGTTGGAAATGTTTAAAAAGGCGGCAATGCTGAATCCGGACAACTATATGGCTTTATCGAACGCCGCTCTCGACAGTTACGAGGCTAAAAATTATAACGAATCTATATTTTATGCGAAAAAAGCGCTAAGCAAGAGGAGAATGTGGCAGATTAATTTTATTCTGGGATTGGCTTATCTGCGCAGTAAAAAATTTTCCGAGGCGGAATATAACTTTAAAGAAGCGTTAAAATTAAATCCTTCGAATCGGCGTATTAAATATTATTTAAATATTTCAAAAAATAGACGATAAAAATGTAATGAAAATTATACATACATAATTATCATATAGAGGGAACCAAATTATGAATTTAAATGCAAGAAAAGCAGCAATTTACCGTATCGCCCTGTTTTTATTTTTTATTTTTATTTTATCGGCAGCCGCGGGTGCGAACGCATTTACCACTATAACTATTCTCCCCGGAAAACTTAATAATTTCAGAATAAACGTTCCCGGCACCGTGTCGGCTGGCAGCAAATTTACGGTTAAATTAGTAGCTTTAGACGATTACGGAAATGTTATCACCGATTTTGCAAATAAATACGAAGGACTAAATATAGGTATAAGCGTTGGAAATAATAACGCTAAGGAACAGTTGCATATCCCGGCATCGGAATTTAAAAACGGAGCGGTTAATTTTGATTTATCTTATAAAAAGGCTGGAAATATTTCTGTTTCCGCTTCATTCGAAGGCGTTCAAAATATCAGTTCTTCTATATACGTCGCGGCGGGCCCCTTTCATAATTTAGAAATATCGGCTCCCTTGAAAGCAACGGCAGGCGAACCTTTCGGCGTTAAAGTTTATGCGGTTGACCAGTACGGCAATCCTATACGTTTTATGCCTAAGCCTAACGGGGACATAAAAATTTATCTTACCGGAGATAATTTTAAAGTTCGTCCGAGAATTATACCGGCAAATTATATTAAAAACGGTTCGGGCAAATTTAGTTTTATCTCCGACAGGGCCGGTTCGAGCCGGCTTAATTTCGAAGTGGATTATGACGGAAGAACCCATGTTTTTATTAGTAAAAATATCGATATCTATCCTTCCTATTTTAACAAATTTCTTATATCTACGAACATCGCTAAAGTTCCGGCGGGAAAACCTTTTATAATTAAAATTGTTTCCGTAGATAAATACGGAAACGTGATAAACGACATAAATAAAATGAAAGGAAAGGTTAAATTGGTTTTAATTTCACAAAACGGTATAGAAAGAAGCAGCCTGTTCAGCTTTAAATCTTTCAATAAAGGCATAGCTTTAGTAAAAACCGTATTTAACAGAGTCGGTACATTTTCTATTTATGCTAAGCCCGAAGGAATAAATTTCAAAAAACTTAAAGCGCGCTTGCCAAAAGTCAACCGGAAAATAAGAGCTAAGAGCCTCCTGCTGTATAAATAATAAAAACCCGTACGTATTTTTTTATTTTAAAAAAAATAAAAAAGTATTATAATAAATAATTAATCCGTAATATTTTTAAGGCGGCATAGCCAAGCGGTAAGGCAGAGGTCTGCAAAACCTCTATACCTCGGTTCAATTCCGAGTGCCGCCTCCATCATCAATATGTCTAAATTTATTTTTATATTCTGAGAGGTACTAAATAACATGTATGAAATCGTCGGTAAAAAAAATCTTGGCGAAGGTATAAATTTATATAATATATCGGCTCCGGATGTTGCGTTAAAAGCCATGCCAGGTCAGTTTATAATTTTAAGGGTTAATAAAAACGGGGAAAGAGTCCCTATTACCATAGCAAATTCCGATAAAAACGATAAGACGGTTACAATATTAGTTCAAACACTCGGAAAAACAACGCATTTGCTCAGCGAACTAAACGTGGGCGACAGCCTGGCCGACGTAGTGGGTCCGCTCGGCATTCCTACGGAAATAGAAAAATTCGGAACCGTCGTATGCGTAGGGGGAGGCTTCGGTATAGCCGCAATATATCCTATAGCCAAAGCCATGAAATCAGCTGGAAATAATGTTATTTCTATAATCGGAGCGAGAAGCAAAGAACTGCTTTTAATGGAAGACGAGATGAGGTCGGCGAGCAGTGAAGTTCTTGTCGCCACAAACGACGGAAGTTACGGCACGAAAGGAATAGTTACAGATGTTTTGAGAAAACTTATTTACGATAATAAAATACATATAGACAGGGTTATTGCGATAGGACCGGTGATTATGATGAAAGCGGTCAGCGACCTTACAAGAGAAAAATCTATTAAAACGACGGTAAGTTTAAATCCTATAATGATAGACGGAACCGGAATGTGCGGCGCATGCAGAGTTCTTGTAGATAAAAAAACTAAATTCGCCTGTGTTGACGGTCCCGATTTTGACGGGCATCTCGTCGATTTCGATAATCTTATGAACAGGCTCAAATTTTATAAAGAAGAAGAAAAAGCTTCTTACGAGTGTCATATGAAACAGCACCATAAATTATAATCCTCCTTAATTAATTTTTTATATAATACGATAAAAAAACCAGAGAGATAAAGATATGGATAAAAACGCAAATACAAGCAGACAGAATTCTTCAGAAACGAAAGAAAGGCTAAAAATCAAAAAGCATGAGATGCAGTGTCAGCCTCCCCAAGAAAGAAGGAATAATTTTAAGGAGGTGCCTTATGGATATTACCCGGAAGAAGCCATGGAGGAGGCTAAAAGATGCATCCAGTGCAAAAGGCCTTACTGTATAGAGGGTTGTCCGGTCAATATCGATATACCCGCTTTTGTAAAACTTATCGAAGAAGGAGATTTTTTGGGAGCGGCGAAAAAAATTAAAGAAACTAATTCTTTACCGGCTATCTGCGGCAGGGTCTGTCCTCAGGAAGACCAGTGTGAAAAAGTTTGCACCATTGGCAAAAGAAAAGATACGCCTTCAGTCGCTATCGGAAATCTGGAAAGATTTGTTGCGGATTATGAATCTAAATACGGCGATATTCATATTGAAACAAATAAAGGAAAAGGCAAGAAAATAGCCGTAGTCGGAGGCGGACCGGCCGGCTTAACGGTAGCCGGAGATTTATGCAAAATGGGCTATTCCGTTTCCATATTTGAGGCTCTTCACGAAATAGGCGGAGTCTTAATGTACGGAATCCCTGAATTCCGTCTTCCCAAAGAAATTTTATTAAGGGAATTAAAAGTTCTGGAAGATATGGGCGTCGAGATATTTACGAATGAAGTAATAGGAAAAACGATAACTGTCGATGAGCTTCTTAACGAAAGAGGATATAGCGCAGTTTTTATAGGAACCGGTGCTGGAACGCCTAAGTTTCTTAATATTCCGGGAGAAGAACTGAACGGGGTCTATTCCGCAAATGAATTTCTTACCCGCGTTAATTTAATGCGCGCCTATAATAAATCCGAATACGATACGCCGATTAAATGCGGCAAAACATTAGTCGTTTTTGGAGCCGGCAATACCGCAATGGATGCGGTAAGAACCGGTTTAAGACTTGGTTACGACGATGCAATAATTTTTTATAGAAGATCTAGAAAAGAGATGACCGCAAGGCTTGAGGAAGTTCATCATGCCGAGGAAGAAGGCGTTAAATTTGAATTTTTAATAAATCCCATTAGGTTTATAGGGGACGAAAACCATAACGTTACCGCCGTTGAATGCGAGCGTATGGAGCTGGGAGAGCCTGATGAAAGCGGCAGGAGAAGGCCGATACCGATAAAAGGCTCGGAGTTTATTACGCCGATAGACGCCGCGGTTATTGCCATAGGAACAAACGTTAATCCCATAGTCCCTTCTTCTACGCCGGGAATGAACTTAAACAAGTGGGGCTATATAATTGCAGACGAGAACACCGGAAAAACTACAAAAAAAGGCGTTTTTGCCGGCGGCGATATAGTTACCGGAGCCGCAACCGTCATACTCGCAATGGGAGCCGGAAAAAAAGCCGCGGTAGCCATAGATAAATATTTAGAGACAGGTATTTGGTAATATATCTCCTAGCTTAATTTGACAAAATTATATAATTATGAGATAAATTATACTTAGTTGTTTTTTTACGCCTCACATTTTATAAACTGCCGGGGTGGCGGAAGTGGTAGACGCAAGGGACTTAAAATCCCTCGGAACTTAGTTCCGTGCCGGTTCGATTCCGGCCCTCGGCACCAATTAAAGATGTTATTCAATATCAACTTTAATTTCTCTCAATAAATAATTTTTTTATGTTATCCTATTTATTGAATTTATGAGATTATTGATATATATTCTTAATTATCTTACACAATACTACCTCCCGAAAAACCATAAATTTTACTAAAACAAGTAAAGAAAAATAAGATATAATAAAAAAATAGAAACATATCCCCGTTTATTTAATCGCTTACGTAAGTCATTGTTTCGATAAGAAAACGATTTGAAAAGAAATTAAAAAAACTTGAAGATATGCCGAAAATAAATATTAATTCCATAAAATTTAAAATATATTTTCTTTTTATCATATCGAATATCATTATTTTTTCGATAGGCATATTTTTAGCCGTCCATTATATTGCCTTATACAGCCGTAAATCTTTAAAGGATCAGTTAAAATCCGCGTTAATGGCGGAGACGATGGCATTTATCGGCGACAGGAACTATATGCTCGAAAAGGCTAACGACATTGTCGCTCATAACTTTAAAAGCAGGTTTATACGAAAAATATCCGATTCCAAAAAAATATCGAGCATCGTATTGATAAGAATAAAAAACGGGCGGGAGAGTTACATAAATAAGTTTAAATACAAGTATAAGAATAAAGTTAAAAAATTAAGCGACTATCAAAGATTTCTGGGAATTATTCTAACAAAGAACAGGTATATATATACAGGGTTTGGGAGGGATAAATCTGACAGGCTTATAGAACTAAGGACAATTTACTGGCTGATACATAAAAACAGCGGGTTTATAATTATATTAAATAAGCATATAACCAGCGGTTATTTAAGAAGCATAACTATTAAAAACAATATGACCGTCCGTTTGGGCATCTATTACGGGAGCAAGAGGTCGGCGGTTTCGACCGTCATAAATAATAGGTATTGGGGTGTCGGTCAAAGCGCCACTAAAAAACAGCTTCAGGTTTTAAAAAAAGGCAAAAGTGTTTATACGTCCGTAGTTGTAAGAGGCGTCCCATTTTATATATACAATAAACCGGTAAAAAACTACGGCGGCAAAATAATAGGAATTTTAGGTTCCGGAATAGAGCAATATAGATTTTTATCCTATCTTTCAGAGCTTTATATACCGATACTTTTTTTCTTCGGCTTATATATTTTTGCAATCTTAGTTTTTATGTTAGTTAATAAGAAATTTTCGGACCCGTTTTACGGACTTTTAAAAAGCATCGAAGAAATAGACCCTAATAACCCTAAAAGACAGGATTTGGCAAGCAAATATCAAAATAAAGAAACCGAATTTTACAATTTTGCAAAAGCAATTACTGTTCTAAACGATACGATAATCAAAAAACAGGAAGAAAATAAACTTATCGTATCTAATATAAACTATTTTTCTAAAACAGTTTCCGAGATGGACGATTTTAATTCTTTAACCCTTAAACTTATGGACTTAATAGTTGAAAAAATGGGATACGGCTATGCATGGTTCGGGGTTTTAGACGAGGACAAAAAAGAGGTTAAAATAATAAGCGCCTATAATAATGATTTTAGTTATACAAAAAACCTGATTCTTAAATATGACGACCAGACCGGCAATTTAAAATATTCGCAAAACTTAACGGCAACGGCAATAATGTCCAAGGATTATGCAGTGATAAACGATGCAGAAAGCGATAAAACCGTTCCGTATTATTATAAAGATAAACTTCTTGAATATAAATTTTTATCGGCAGGAGCGTTTCCGTTAATTGCACAGGGTAGGGTTATAGGCGTGCTGGGGGTTTATTCAAACAAAAAAAACGCCTTTGACAGCATTAAAGCCGGTGTGATTTTAAATTTAGCAAATTATCTTGCACATTTAATGATTTATCTAAAAAACCTTAAAAGATCGTCTATTTTATCGGAAATGGCGGAACAAATATTATTTTCAATGACGACGGGGTATGAAAAGCGGCAGGAAGAAGGCTCGACCCATGACGGCAGTTCCGTTCCTTCCCGGGTAGCGGAGCGGCAGCCAAAGCTTGACGAAGCATTTCTTCGAGAATTTTTAAATAATCTGGAAGATAATCTGCAGACCGACTTCGTCGAATTTATCGTCTATGACGGGATTAAAAATGAGATTGTAAGAGCGGAGTTTTCAAGGGGCTGGGAATACAATTTAGGTAAAAACACCTTAGACCCTACCCCTACATTATTCGTTCAAAAAAGAATCGCGGAAAACAGGCTGGATGCTGTCAAAGGCGTTTTTTTTG
>JAJZLA010000019.1 GCA_021803845.1 bacterium
TTATTGAACTTTACAATTAAACCGTATTTCGGTATGACCCGTGTTCTCTATTTATTTTATTGCTTTAACGCCCGTTGCCGTTATGGTCTCTGCCTTTATGGTTAGGTCCTCTATGTCGCGCCTGCTGTGCGGGACCTCTTGGACCCTGACCTCTGAAAGCGGGACCTTGCTGCTGCATAGGACCTCTGAAAGCGGGACCTTGCTGCTGCATAGGACCTCTTGGCCGCATCTGCCTTTGTCCTCTAAAAGCTGGACCTCCTTGTTCGAAAGGCCTCCTCATCCTCCAGTTCTGATAAGGATGATTATTATAATAATTATTTACATGGGAGCGCCACGTTCCGTAATTTCCTAAAAACATATTATGTCTTCTCCACCAGCCTGGATGATTTTCCCTGTACCAAGGACCTATATTGCCTCTCCACCAGGAAAAATACCCCGGGTAAGCCACGACTGGCGGAGGCGGACCAAAAGCCAATATTCCAGGCAGATAAATCCCCGCGGTTACCGGATACCATGGACCGGCATATACGTTGGCATAAACCCATCCGCCGTTCAACCATCTGTAATAATAACCGTTATATCCGTAAATGTAGCCGCCGTAAATAGGAGCTTCATAGACATTTACGCCGTTGCCGAAAGAGAAAGCAAAATTAGGAGTTGCAACGCCTACGCCGTAATATCCCTCGGAATATGCAGGAGAAGAATAATACGCCGTTAATCCGCTTAAAAATAAAATAAATATTCCGGCGAGAGGAACGAAAAATAGTAAACTTTTTTTAATTTTCACGTTTTTCATAATTTTCACCCCGTAGGTTTTAAATTAAAACGACCTATAATAGTATAAATAGACCGCATAACAATAAATTATTATATACGACAACCGCATATAATTACAATATATATTTATATAAATTATTATACCTCAATATATCAAAATATTTTTAATATTTTAACAAATAGGCAAAAATTGTGATAAAATTATAAAAAGGTTAATCCAATTTATATTCGGAGGCTTATATGTTTAGCTATAAAGGACTTGAGATAACAAGATTCTGCCACGACAGTTTTTTGGTAAAAGGCGGCGGCATAAATATATACTTCGACCCTTTTAAATTGCACGGGGACGAACCGAAGGCCGATTATATATTTATATCGCACGAACACTTCGACCATTTTTCCCCCGACGATATTCATAAGATTATTAAAGATTCTACGGTTTTATTTATGAACGAAATGACCGGCGACGAAATCGACGGATTATACGATAATAAAATCGTTATTATACGCCCGGGAGACTCAATCGATTTTAAAGATTTGCATATTAAAGGCGTTCCCGCTTATAACATTAATAAATTCAGGGAGCCGGGCAAAGTTTATCATCCTAAAGAAGATAAAAAACTCGGCTTTATAGTCACTTTTAAAGGCGTCAAAATATATCACACGGGGGATACCGACCATATACCCGAAATGGATAGCCTTGAAAACGAAAAAATAGATTTGCTCTTCATTCCCGTAAGCGGCACATACGTTATGACCCCAGCCGAAGCAATCGAAGCCGCTTCGAAAATTAAGGCCGACACGTCAATTCCTATGCATTACGGCACCATAGTCGGAGAAAAAAAGCAGGCTGAAGAGTTCATGGAAGGCATTCGTAAAAAAGGACTAAAATGCGAAATTGTTTGAAAATATAAAATAATAAACGGGATGGAAAAAACTCAATATACTCCAATAATAATCGAAAGTCTGATCTTCGGCAAAAATTCCGATTACCCTCTCTATATAAAATCCGGCGAAAATTATATCCTGTACAGGTCAAAAGCCCTTATTTTTTCCCAGAGCGATGCTTTAAGGCTTAAGAACAACGGCGTCGATAATCTTTATATCGAGACGAAAGACAAAGATAAATACGACAACGATATCCTCGAACACATCGAAACTATTATAAAATCGCCCGATACCAATTTTGAAGAAAAAGCCGTAAAAATTTATATATATTCCAAGGTTTACGCCGAATATGTTATAACTACCGGAAATCTTAGGGATAATCAGGAAAACGTTAAAAAATCTATTGAAACTACCATAGAATATTTATTGATGAGCGAATTCGGCTTTATGAATCTTTTAAATCTTTCGGGTTACGATTACAACGAGGTCGGACACGGAATGAACGTCAGCATATATTCGATGGCTTTAGCAAACAGGCTCGGTTTTTCAAACAAAATATCCCTTTATGAAGTAGGTCTCGCCGGACTGACCCACGATATAGGAAAGTTAAAAATCCCGAAGGAGCTTTTATCGAAAAAAGGCTTGTCAGAAAGCGAAGTTAATGAAATTCGGAAGCATCCGATATATTCAAAAGAAATTTTAACGGCTAACGGCATAGATAACCGCAACGTAATCAACGGAGTATTAGAGCATCATGAAGCCTCTAACGGTTCTGGCTATCCTTTCGGCAAAATGGAAGAAGATATTTCGGCATACGGAAAGATTTTAATTATTGCCAATAGATTCGATTCGCTTACGAGAAACAGGCCTTACAGAATTAAACTAAGCGTATCCGACGCATTAAACCTGATGGAGCAAAACTCGGAACTTTACAATACGGCTTTTTTGAGAGAATTTATCCTGCTGATGTATAAAAAGGCTGTTTCATAGGTGGTGCCGAAGGCCGGAATCGAACCGGCACGGATTTTGTCCGCCACCCCCTTAAGATGGTGTGTCTACCAGTTCCACCACTTCGGCATCATATAAATAAAATCCGGTGTTTATAAAAAAATTCGCTGCTTAAGTTTATTTAGCGGCGTTTTTAGAAACCGCTTTAGCCTGTTTCGGCGCAGGTGGAGGCAAAGAAGATTTTGCGGCCGCCGGCGCAGTCTTGGAAATATAGCTTTTAATCGATATGGGGTTTTGCTTTTTCGCCGAAATATACGATATAAAAAAAGCCGAACCCATAAAAATTATAGCTATAACGGCCGTAGCTTTAGTTAAAAAATTACCGGCTCCGGACGCTCCGAAAATCGTCTGCGAACTTCCGCCGAAAACGGCGCCCATCTCCTGCCCTTTGCCCTGCTGCATAAGAATCACGATAACCAGAAACACGGCCGACACTATTAATAAAATCGTTAAAAACGTCATCATAATAAATTTATGATAATAAAATACAATAAAAAAGTCAACCTATAACTTTATGAACTTTTAAAAAAATCTTTTTTGTTATAAAATTTATTGAATATGAAAAATCAAGTCCTAATATATTTTTTTTACGGCGAAGACGCGTTTAGGATAAATAAAGAAATAGAGAAAATAAAATCCGCGGTTTTAAAAAAAGAGCAGTTCGATTTTAATTTCGACAGGCTGATATCTCCGTCATTATCCGAATTTTTAAATATAGCGGGAAGCTATCCGGTATTCTCCGAAAAACGAATCGTCCAGGTGGAAGATTTCGACGATTCGTTCCTTAACGACGAAAATATGCTGGAATATATAAAATCTCCTTCTCCGGATACGGTCGTAATATTTTATTATAAAAATTCTAAAATCAAAGAGAATACAAAATTTTTTAAGGAATCTAAAAATAAAGATTATATAAAGCTCTATAAGATAAGACTTTTATACGACAGCGAACTGCCTCCGTATATTAAAAACCTGTCCAAAGAAAAAGGCATGGCGCTTTCCGACGAAGCCGCATATTATATAATGCGCTATACTGGAAATAATATTTTAAATATAGATTCCGAACTTAATAAATTAGCTTCCGGTATTGCTAAAACCGATAAAGATAAAGAAATACCTTTAAACAAAATCAAATCCGTCATTACCCTTTCAAAAAAATTTAATATATTCGATTTAACGGACAAAATTTTAGACCGGGATTTAAAAGCGGCGTTTTCGATATTTAATATTATTTACGGCGACGGGGAAGAACCTATAAAAATTATATCGATACTCTACAGCGAGATAAGAAAACTGCACAAGGCAAAGATGCAGGAACAGTCCGGCATGGATTTTGAAACTATTTTAAGCGTAAACTCCGTCCTGCCTTTCCTGAAAAATAAATTTATAAAAAATCTGTCGAACTTTAATATCCGGGAGCTAAAAAAGACCGTCGAACTTTTGGAAGACGCCGACTTAAAACTTAAGACGACGTCGTATCCGCCTGATTTGATTTTCGAGGAATTTATTTTTAAGCTTAACCGTTTATAGTATTCTTGAGTTTTGCAAGCGCAGAAACTTTTCTCGATGCGTTATTCCCGTGTATTATTTTTTTTGCGGCTAACTGCATAATATAAGATACGTTTGCGTTAAAAAGCGAAACGACCTTTTCCTTATCGTTTTCGGCAACGGCGGCTTTAAGTTTTTTAATTCCCGTCTTCATTTTAGATAAACTGCCGGTATTCCGCTCAGTTCTTTTTTTAGTCTGCCTTGCTCTTTTTTCCGCAGATTTATGATTTGCCATAAATAGCTTGCTCCTTTGTTTGAATATTTAATATTTATTTAATTTAAACAGATAGATTTTAAAGTTTATCAAATTTTAAAAAACAAATCAATCAAAATTTTCGCTGTAAACTAAATTTCTCCCGAGCTCTTTTGCCTTATAAAGCGCCGAATCGACACGATTGACAATGCCGCGTTCGTCGTCGTTGTCCGTTAACGACGCCACGCCGAGGCTGATAGTAACGCCTCTTCCTATTTTAAAATCATGCCCCTGAACCTTTAATCTCAATCTTTCGGCAAGTTCTTTTGCCGTTTTGAGGGGCGTTTCGGGAGCTATAACAATAAATTCTTCTCCGCCGTATCTTGCAAAAAAATCCGTATTCCTCAGGTCTTCTTTGGCGGCGGCGGCAAGTTCTTTAAGTATTAAATCTCCCGTAGAGTGGCCGAAAGTATCGTTTATGTTTTTGAACCTGTCTATATCGAACATTATAAGGGATAACGGCCTGCTATATCTTTTGGCTAAGTTGAGAAGTTCCGTCAGCTTGGCGTCCATAGCCCTCCTGTTATAAATCTGGGTCAGGGTGTCTATCTCGGAAAGCTCTTTATATATGTCTTTTTCTACGAGTATATTCTGCTCCCTGAATATCTGGCCCGTTACGTCGGTAAAAATAGCGAGGCCGGTTTCCTTTCCGCCATAAGCAACTGCCGTCCTGAATAAATCGATATACCTGACATTGTCAGTTTTATCTGTATATTTATAAATAAACCTGGATGAAAATTCGCTGTTATGGTGCACATTGAATAATGAAACATTTGAGGAATAAAGCTGATTTTCTTCTATATCGAAAAAATTGGTTACGCTTTTATTTAGAAACTCTTCTTTTGTCAATCCGAATAAATTAAGAAGCGCCGAATTCACGTATAAAAATTTATCTTTTCCGTATAAGGCTATGCCCGAATAAATATTTTCGATTAATATCTTAAAAAGGTTCCTTTCCTGTTCGATAGAATTCCTTAAATTAACCATTTCGGTAATGTCGATAAAGCTTGCTATTCTTACAACTTCGCCTTTATATTTAATCGAACTGCCATAAATATATGCCCATAATTCTTCGCCCGATTTTTTAATCGCTTTAAACGTTACGTAATGTTTATAACTTATATCGTCAAGTCCTTCCTTAATAGCCCTTTTTGCTTCATTTTTATATTCCTCCGCCAGTATTTCCCAGAAGAACATATTTTTCAGTTCATCCGAAGTATAACCTAGCATATTTTGAAGTGCGGGATTGACGTAAATAAATTTCTCTCTGTGCATATCTAATCCTACCGGTATATTATCCGCCAGAGTCCTGAAAAGCTCTTCCGACTCTTTAAGCCTCTCTTCAACGGCTTTTTTTTCAGTGACGTCGTTTATAATGACCTGAATATAAGTCTTGCCGTCATAGACAAATCCGGAGATATTAGCTTCTACATCCCTTAATCTTCCGTTTTTAAGCCTGTGTTTGAAAACCGCAAAATTATAACCTTCTTTTAAGGCTTTAGCCCTGAAATCTATAGTTTCTTCAATCGATATAAACGGATTTATAACGGCAATAGTCATATGCGCAAATTCTTCTTTGGAATAGCCGTAAAAATCTACGGCTTTTTTATTTGCGTCTATAATAAGACCGGATTCTACGTTAACGATTAACGACGGAACGGGAAGGTCGTCGAAAAACGTCTTAAGCCTTTTTTTGGATAATTCTACGTCTTCTTTGGCTTTTTTAACTATATTTATTTCCGAAATAAACTCGGAAATATTAACGTGGGATTCCAAAAATAAGGAGCCGTCCCCGCCGTCCCTGTATGCTTCTACTTTATAGAACTGTCCTTTGTGGTTATGATTGACGGCGGCGCGATTTTTATCTCTGTTATTAATAAGTTCCCTTAACGGGCAGTTTTCTCCAAGTTCGAAGCAGGGTTTGTCGTAGCCGTGAGATATTTTATAGCACTTGCCGACTGTGCCTTCCGCGTTAAGAAGGTCTGCGTCCGATTTATTAACGCGGTTAATATTGTTCTTATATACTTCTTCCGCGGTTTTATTTAGAAATATTACGTCGTATTTATCGTTTATAGCCAGTATAGGACATAGCAGTTTATTAAATGCGGAATAAGCTCCGCGCGCCTCTTTATTATTCATATATCTAATATTATACCATCAGTTATGCCTTCGTATTTTATAAGATTATAATAAATATTATATTTTTTTGGCAATTGCAATTTTATCGGTTTTATGGTAAAAATAAACCTTATGGCAGATTCTATTAAATACAAAACCGCCGTTTATCCGGGTTCGTTCGACCCCGTAACTTACGGTCATTTAGACGTTCTAAAAAGAAGCCTCAACGTGTTCGACAAGGTTATAGTAGCCGTAGCGTGCAATAAAAAAAAGCCCTATCTTTTCCCGCAGTCGATGCGCATAGAACTGATAAACAGAATTATAAAAAACGACAAGGAAATAGACGCGGAGAGAGTGGCAGTGATAGGCTTAAAAGGGCTTTTAGTAAAATACGTCGAAAGCATAGGGGCAAAAGTTATAATAAGAGGCTTAAGGGCGGTTTCCGACTTCGAGTACGAACTTCAGCTTGCAACAACAAACAGGACGCTCAATTCAGACATAGAAACTATATTTATGATGACAGCCGAAAAGTATTCTTTTTTAAGTTCCACTATAGTCAAGGAAATTTCCAGACTTGGAGGAGACGTTTCAAGCATGGTTCCTCCGGCGATAGCCGAAGAGCTTTCTAAAATTTACGCGAAAGGAGAAAACGATGAAACTCTCATGTAGAGCTTCTTTAATTAAGCCGTCGGCTACTCTTGCCATTACGGCAAAAGCAAAAAAACTAAAAAGCGAAGGAAAAAACGTCGTAAGTTTCGGAGCGGGCGAACCGGATTTCGACACGCCCGATTATATAAAAAATGCCGTAAAAGATGCCCTTGACAAAGGGCAGACCAAATATACGCCAGTTTCGGGCATAGACGAACTGAAAACCGCTATTGCCGAAAAATTTTCGGCAGATTACGGCGTAAAATATGAAAACTCGGAAATAATAGTATCCTGCGGCGGAAAACATTCCTTGTACAATCTTTTTTCGGCTATGCTGAACGACGGAGACGAAATTATAGTTCCTTCTCCTTACTGGGTTTCATACACCGAAATTATAAAACTTTCCGGCGGAGTTCCGGTAACGGCTGATACGTCTAAAAACAATTTTAAATTCAACCTTAAACTGCTTGAAAAAAATTTAACCGGCAAAACAAGGGGCGTTATAATAAACAGTCCGTCAAATCCTACCGGCGTCCTGATGGATGAAAAAGATATAATAGAAATAGCAAATTTTGCAAAAAAACGCAGGTTATATATTATAACCGACGATATATACGAAAAGATAATATTCGACGGCAAAAAATTTTTTAACGCTTTAATGGCAGATAAATCTATGAAAGAATATACTATCGCCGTCAACGCCGTTTCCAAAACTTATTCTATGACCGGCTTCAGGATAGGCTATACGGCGGGTCCCGGGGATTTAATCGCGGCTATGAACAACATCCAGTCCCAGAGCACTTCTAATCCTGCTACTTTTGCACAGTACGGCGCGCTTGCGGCGTTAAAGGGCGGATACGAATTCAGCAATATGATGCGGGACGAATTTCAGAAAAGAAGGGATTATATGCTCGATTTTTTCGATAAAAACATTAAAAGCATGGTTCCGGTAAAACCCGACGGGGCTTTTTATCTTTTCGTCGATATTTCAAAAGTATTCGGAAATTTAAAAAACTCAAACGGCGATATAATCAATTCTTCTGCCGAATTTTGCGGTTATCTTTTAGATAAATATCTCGTCGCCGCCGTTCCGGGCGTTGAATTCGGCAACGATAATTTTATAAGATTATCTTTTGCTACCGGATTAGATGTTATAAAAGAAGGTTTAAACAGAATAAAAGAATCCGTAGATTTACTATGAAATTTCGCTATGAAGCTTTATAAACATATACTGAATTTTTTGACGAACAGGAAAGGTAAAGGCGGATTGTTTGAATTTTTTATTAAACTGCCCCTTATTCTGTTATCTTTTGCCGTTATCGGTTTTTCTAAAATAAAAAGAGGGATAAGCGGCGCAAAAGCAAAAGACCCCGGCATATTTACGCTCAGTTTCGGGAATATAAATTTTGGCGGGTCGGGAAAAACCCCTTTTGCCTATAGTTTAGCCCAATACTTATACGAAAAAGAATTAAAACCCTGCATTATAACCCGCGGATATAAAGGGCGCTTAAAAAAAAAGTCTATGTAGCCGGCTGGGAGTATGAGATTCCTGCCTTTAGAGAAAAGTTACCCGACGAAGCGGTTCTTTTAATCGAAAAATTCTGGTCGGAAAAAATAAATATTCCCGTAATAGTATCTAAAAACAGGTTTTCTGCGGCAAAAATCTGCCTGAATAACGACGAAATATATTATAATCTTGCCGAAACCGGCGCGGATATGTTTCATGGCAACGAAGAAGAAATTAATGCCGCATCCGTTCAGGCAACGGACGATATAGAAATTTCCGGTAAATGTGCATATAAAGACGTTCATGACGAATTCGACCGGAGTAAAAAAATAGCAATTCTGGACGATGGTTTTACGGCGTTAAACGTCAAAAAAAATATAAATATACTCCTCATCGACGCAAATATCGATATTTTTATACAAAACGTCATTCCCGCCGGAATTTTAAGGGAACCCCTGAGCGTCTTAAAATATGCCGATATTATCGTTATCAACAAATGCAAGCCCGAACTTTTAGCAAATCCTTCCGAATTTAAGAACGACGCCGAAATAAAAATAAAAAAATACAACAAAAATTGCCCTGTATTTTATTCGTATTATAAGCCGGATAAACTTGTATCCAGAAATAACGCAATCCCCTGTGCGGATTTAAAAGGCAAAAAATCCGTAGCCGTCTGCGCAATAGGCAATCCCGGCTATTTTTACGAAAATCTGGCAAACTGCGGAGCCGAAATAGATTATAAAATGGAATTTCGGGACCACTACGAATATGCCGAAACCGACATGAAAAACCTGGGAAGCCTAATGGCTCAAAATAAAGAATACATTGCAATTACCACCTTAAAAGATTACGTAAAATTAAAAAGATTCAATAAATCCAGTATATTTGATAGAATTTATTACTTAGACTTTGAAATTGTAATAGATAAAGCTTTTTTTGAATATATTTATAATATTTATAAAAAAAATCGGACGTGAAAAAAAACAGGACATTAGCATATTCGGAGTTTATTTTAGTATATTGTTTTTATATTTTTCTAAACGTTCTGCCGCAGAAATTATCTTTAAAAATAGGCAGACTGCTTGGAGTGTTGTTCTATAAAATCGACAAAAAACACAGAAAACATACTTTAAATAACCTAAAAATTGCCTTCCCCGATAAATCCGAAAAAGAGCTAAACGATATTTCGGTAAAATTTTATAAAAACCTCGGCATGGTTTTTGTGGAGATTTTCAGGCTTGATAAATATAACGAGAGCAATATCGACTATTTTGTCGAATCTGATTTCGACCCCGTAAAAAACATTTACGGCAAACAGGGAATTCTTTTGCTTACGGCGCATTTCGGAAACTGGGAGCTTCTCGCAAAAACTTTCGGGCTAAAAGGCTATAAGGGCAACGTATTAGCAAGACCGCTCGATAATCCTTACATAGAAAAAATTTTGTACAATTTAAGGACTGCTTCCGGAAACAAGGTTATCTACAACAGGGAAAATGCCGTAAAAAATATAATTTCGGCGTTAAACGCAAATGAAATAGTAGGGTTTCTGCCGGACGAAAATGCCTCTAAACGCATTGGCGTTTTCGTCGATTTCTTCGGCGTTAAAGCCTGCACCATGCCCGGAATGGCAAATATCGCCGCAAAAACTAAACTGCCTGTCGTTCCCGCTTTTATCGTAAGAATTAAAGGAAAAGACGGAAATTACTCGAAACACCGCCTGATAATCGAACCGCCCCTCGATATAAAATATACGGGTGACAGGAAGATCGACACCATGAATATTTTAAAAATGTTTAACGAAAAAATAGAAGATATAATAAAACAGTATCCCGAACAGTGGTTCTGGATACACAACAGGTGGAAAACAAGGCCGGATGATGAATAGAATAGGGGAAATACAGATATGAATAAGTGCGTGTTCTTAGACAGAGACGGCGTATTAATCAAAGACGTGGGGTATTTAAAAAACCCTGACGATATAATTATAATGCCGAACTCCGTTGAAGCATTGAAAATTTTAAAAGCCGCAGGATTCCTGCTTATAATAGTAACTAATCAGGCGGGCATCGCAAAGGGTTTTTTTAATATGGACGAACTGAGGGCGGTAAATAATAAACTTCTTAAAATATACGGAGATAACGGAATTATAATCGACGATTTATATTTCTGCCCCCATCACGAAAACGGAACGGTCGAGCCTTATAATATAAAATGCTCATGCAGAAAACCAGAAACCGGAATGGTGCTTAAAGGCGCGGAAAAGTTTAATATAGATACCGATAAATCATTTATGGTAGGCGACAAAGACAGCGACATTCTGCTTGCAAAAAACTCCGGCTTAAAGTCTTTCTATATCAAAAACGATATGTACGAACACGACGAGAACATTGCCCCCGACTTTTACGTCAAAGACTTGAGATC
>JAJZLA010000020.1 GCA_021803845.1 bacterium
AAAATTAGATAATTTTATCCCTTTAAAAAATATATCTATCAATTTAGAAGATACGCTTCTGTCAAAAGAGATGCCGTCTAAATAAAGCAGTAAATCGTTTTCTTTAAGTCCCCCGCCGGACGTCCTTTCATTTTTCAGCAAGTTTAAATCGAATTTTATTTCCTCCATGAAATTCTTAATTTCTTCAAATTTAACGTTAAGCGCGTAATCGACTTTGTCTTCGACTATACTGTTAAAATTTTCCTTTAAAAATCTGACGTCGTCGTAAATAGGCGCAAGCATGTCTTTATTAAAAACCGGTGTTTCGTCTTTGGAAGGTATTATATCTTCCTCTTTATAATCGATAGCCGCGATAACTTCTAGAAACGGCTTGCCGAAAAAACCTAGTTCTCCGGCAGCCCCGTTAACCTGTCTTGTAGAAATAATAACCGCATCTTCGCCGAGATCTTTTTTTATAAGTTCTATCGCATCTTTAATGTCTAAAACTTCGTATCTTTTAATCTGCATAAAATTTAATTAATTATAACGTTTTAAGATATTTCAACAGTACCGACGGGTTTAATTTTTATGCTGGGCGAAATCTCTCCTGTAGAAACTACGGTTATGCCAGGTATTATTTCGTTTAAAATATTTCTAAAAAAAAGCCTTATGCGCGGCTGAGTCATAATAACCGGGGATTGTCCCGCTTCTAAAGCTTTTTTTATCCCTTCTTTTACCGCCGAAACCATTTTGCCGTAATAAGAAGGGTCGATGCCGGAATATCCCGACCCCTGTTCTTTAGTTTTATTATACTCGTTAAAAATTACCGTTTCTAAATTTTTTCCAAGCATAAGAGGATGAACCGCATTATCCGGCCCAAGCAATGTTTTAGTTATAGTCCTTTTCAAAGCGCTTCTTACGTATTCGGTAAGCAGAGCCGTGTCTTTGGTATTGGGCGCATAATTATGCAGGGCTTCTACTATTGTAAGCATATCTTTAATAGGGATTCCCTCCTGAAGAAGATTCTCTAAAACATTCTGGACGGAGCTGAGCGAAAGTACCGCTGGGATAAGTTCGTCCACGATTTTTGGATATTTTGAGGTAAGTATATCGAGGAGTTTTTGGACATCCTGCCTTGTAAGCAGTTCCGCAGAGTTGTTTTTAATAATCTCTACTATGTGCGTCGCTATAACGGCCGGTATTTCAACGACCGTCCATCCAGCCATTACCGCCTTCTGTTTTAATCCTTCGTCAATCCAGAGCGCGGGCAGATTAAACGCCGGCTCTTTCGTAACAATGCCCGGAATATTTTCAGAAACGTTGCCGGGGTTCATTGCAAGAAGTTTGTTCGGCATAGTTTCGTATCTTGCGGTTTCTATACCTTTAATTAAAAAAATGTATTCGTTAGGTTTTAAATTCAAATTGTCTTTAATGTGAATAGGCGGAACTATAATACCCATATCGGATGCAAGCTGTTTCCTTATGCCTTTTATTCTTTCCAAAAGTTCGCCGCTCCTGGAGGCATCGACATACGGTATAAGGTTATATCCTACTTCAAGTTCGAGAATATCTATCTGCATCGCATTTTCTATTATCTGCGATTCCGGAATTTCTTTCTTTTCTTCGGCTGTTTTTTTGGCAGTTTCCGTTTTTTTCTTAGCCGATTCCCTTACGATTATATAACCCGTTAAGGCTGCTATCGCCGCAAACAAAATAAAAGGCCAGTGAGGAAGACCCGGAATAATTCCGAAAAAAAACAGTATGCCGGCGGCCGTATAAAGCACTCTCGGATTAGATATAAACTGGCTCGAAAAATCTTTAGACAGGTCGCTTTCGCGGCTTGCCCTAGTCATTATAATACCTGCGGAAGTCGAAACTATTAAAGCCGGAATCTGCGCCACCAAGCCTTCGCCTACCGTAAGAAGCGTATAATCCGAAGCGGCCTGCAAAATAGACATATGATGCTGAAATATTCCTATAAGAAGGCCGCCTATTATGTTTACTATAATAATGATTATAGCGGCTATTACGTCTCCCCTGACGAATTTGCTCGCGCCGTCCATGGAACCGTAAAAGTCAACTTCTTTAGTTAAGTCCAACCTTTTTTTTCTTGCTTCAGCATCCGTTATAAAACCTGAATTAAGTTCCGCGTCTATAGACATCTGTTTTCCGGGTAATGCGTCTAACGTAAATCTTGCCGATACTTCGGCGACCCTGGTTGCGCCCTTTGTAATAACAAGGAAATTTATTACTATAAAAATTATAAATATTACTATTCCTACCGCAAAGTTTCCTCCTACGACGAACTGTCCGAAAGACTGTATAACGATACCGGCTGCATCCGGACCTTTGTAGCCGTAAAGCAGTATAAGCCTTGTAGCGGCTATCTCCAAAGAAAGGCGGAAAAGCGTAGCTACCAAAAGAATAGTCGGAAAAACCGAAAATTCTAACGGTCTTAAGACGTAAATCGAAATAAGAAGAATTATTATGCCGAAAGATATCGAAAAAGTCAGAAATATATCGAGCATCCATGTGGTTATAGGTATAACCATAAGGCCGATAACCATCATGAAAAGAAGCGCCAACATTACATCGGTATTTCTAAAAAATATATTGCGGGGCGCAACCGCCGCATTTTCAACTCTTTCAGTCATTTTTTAAATAAAACTCCATATCTGTTTAAATTTTTGATTTGTAGTATATAAATGGGCAAGTATTTCGGCGACGGCTTTATAAAGCGATGCCGGAATCGCCTGTCCGGGTTCGCACGTCTCGTAAAGCGTGCGCGCCACCATTTTATTTTCAACCGTCGGAATATCGTTATCCTTTGCTATTTTTTTAATAAGCAAAGCTAGATTGTCTGCACCTTTCGCAATCACGACGGGAGCGTTGTGTTTTTTATTGTCGTATTTTAACGCTACCGCAAAATGGGTCGGGTTGGTAATGACTACATGGGCATTCTTAACCTCTTTTAAAATTTTTCTTCTTGCGATTTCCCTCTGCATTTTTCTTATTTTTCCTTTAACCTTCTGGTCGCCTTCAAACTGTTTGGTTTCGTCTTTTACTTCATGTTTAGTCATCATCAGCCCTTTGTTATACTTGTATTTCTGGAAAAAATAGTCGGCTATCGCAAGAACTATCAATGCCATAATTATGTTAAAAAAAAGTTTATAAATAATTTTAAAGGTAAAAAAAGCATCGTATGAAGGGGTCATATACTGCAGTACTAATATCTTTTTTAAATAAGGAGCGATAGTAAAATATGTTATAGCCGTTAATACGAAAAATTTAAAAATAGATTTTACTAGTTCGTTTAACGACTGAAGAGAAAAAAATCTTTTAACGCCTGAAACCGGGTCTATTTTTGTAATATCCGGAATCAGAGGTTGAAAGGTCAGCAAAAAACCGACTTGCATGATATTTGAAAGCACCGAAGCTGCAAAAACCAATAAGATAAACGGAAGAATAGCATAAACTACCGTATAAATCAAATCGTCGATGATTTTAATACATTCCGTATAGCCTAAATTTAAATTGGAAAAATTAGATAAAAAATAGACTAAACGGTCGTCGATAATATTGCCTATATGCGAAATATTAAAATAAAGATATATTATTACGGCGATGAAAACGAAAGCTGTCGTCACCTCTCTCGATTTCATTACCTGCCCTTTTTCCCTTGCGTCTTGAATGCGTTTGGGAGTAGGCTGCTCTGTTTTATCGAACTGATCTTCCGCCATATTTAATTTATTACCTTAATTATTATTTACTATCTATTTTATTTAACTGCTATTTTTTAATATATGTCATGTAATTTATCATATAATTAAATTCCGTTTTTAAACCGCCGAAGGATTGCATTACGTAATCGGTAAAATACGGCACGGTAACGTAAAGCATGATAAGTCCTACCGCTATAGTTATAGGAAAACCTACTGCAAAAATATTAAATTGCGGCGCAATTCTTCCCATAAGAGCAATAATTACGTTTAATATAATCGCTACCAAAACTATAGGAATGCTTAAATCCAAACCTATTAAAAATATATCGTTCGACCTTAAAACTAAATATTGAAAAATATGCGGGGAGAAATTGACGAAAGTCAGCGGTATAGTTTGAAAACTTCTGTATATCCCTTCTATTACAAAGAAAAAAGCGGACGTCTGGATAAAAATTATAAGAGCGACGTAGTTCTGCAAATTAGATATTAAAGAAACCTGCTGATTAGAGATGAGGGGGTTTATAAGGCTTATCATTCCAAAACCTACCTGAATGCTTATAAGCTGTCCTGCAACTTCTACGCCGGTAAAAATTATAAGAACTAAAAATCCGAAAATAATACCTATAAGAACTTGGGAAATAACGGCTAAAATCAGCTCCGGCAAGGTTAGATGAGGGATTATCTGAGTTTTAACTACCAAAGGATAGATTATTAACGACATGAAAAAAGCCAGACCTATCTTTGCCCAGTTTGGAACGGAAGAACTGCCGATAAACGGAAGAGCGACTATCATTGCGATGATCCTGAAAAATATCAGCATAAATTCGATTAAAAGATATCGATGTATTATAATTGCCGGCAAATCAGCTTCCTCCTCTTATATATTCGGGAAAATGCGAAAACATTGCCGTCGCAAAATTTCCCATAATGTTCAGCATCCACGGTCCAAAAATTAGCAAAACGATTATAACTACGATAATTTTAGGAACAAAAGTAAGCGTCTGGTCTTGAAGCTGAGTAACGGCCTGAAACATGCTTATAAGTATTCCTATCGCAAGACTCGCTATAAGCGGAGGCGCGCTTAAATATAAAACAGTAAGTATGACTTTTTGAATTATAAAATTAACGAACGCTGCCGACATCTGTCCCCATCTCCCTATTTATTTATTATAGGACGGAATTTAATTCCGTCCTCATATCATTATCGACGTTACGTATGAAAACTCTGCACCAGCGAACCTATTACCAAATACCAGCCGTTTACCATAACGAAAAGCATAAGCTTGAACGGAAGAGATATCATGGTAGGCGGCAGCATAAGCATACCCATAGACATTAAAAGGCTCGAAACCACAAGGTCTAATATCAAAAACGGAAGATATATAAGAAAACTTATCTCGAAAGCCGTCGTAAGCTCGCTTACTATAAATGCCGGAACGAGAACGTAAGTCGGTACGTCTTTAGGCGATTTAACGTTTTTGATTTTAGACATTTTAACGAAAAGCTCCAAGTCTTTAAGCCTCGTCTGCCTTAGCATAAAACTCCTGACGGGCTGAATTCCTATTTTATAAGCTTTTTTAATTCCTATAAAACCTTTTGTATATGGAACGTAAGCATTTTTATATACCGAACTTATAACCGGAGCCATTATAAAAAAAGTAAGAAAAAGGCTCAATCCGATTATTACCTGGTTTGGAGGTTCCGTCGTAAGTCCGAGAGAAGTCCTTAAAAAAGATAATACTACCACTATTCTTACGAACGAAGTCATCATAATCAAGATAGAAGGCGCTATAGAAATGACGGTGAAAATAAGAAGTATCTGTATAAGCATAGATACCTGCGAATGCGGAGCATGACCGGTCATATTTATAGCAGGCAAAGCTAAAAGCGAAGTGTTTTTAAAACTTTTTACTTTTAACATCGCTCTCCATCAACCCCTTAAGTCTTTCCTCTATATCGAAAAATATATTATCGGCTTTGTTTTTAAATTTAGCCTCGTTGATGTTTTTAACTTTGCTTGATTTATCGAAAGCATCACCGGCGATATTTTCGGAATGCTCCGACCTTCCGCCGACCTTTTCCCTCATAACGTCCGCAAATCGGCCGTAAGTTTTGACTGCCGGCGAAGGGCTGACGAATGGACCGGCGGTGTTCCCGTAAACAGGCGTTTCATCGTATGCCGCATAAGCTTCGGGATTAAATTGTTTGTCGCTTTTTCCTTTAATTTCTTTCGATTCTTTTATTTCTTTTACCGCAGTTTTGCCTTGTTGGACTGCATAATCCGAAATTTCTGAATTTTGCTGACCGGCGGCTCCCTGTAAACGCCCTATCATCTGAATATTGGAAGGAGAAACTCCTACTAAAAAAAATTCTTTATTTACTTCTATAAGCAGGATAGATTTTTTATTACCGAGATTAATAGAAGATATTATTTTAAGGCTGTTAATTTTTTCTTTAGTCGAAACTCTATTCTTAAATTTATTCATAAAGAAATATATGCCGTAAATCATGGCGATAATAAGGGCCAAATAAACCGCGGTTTTAACGGCTTCAAAACCCATATTTAAACCGGTCGTTTTTTTTAAAGAAGCATTTTTTAAATTTAAATGTTTTGCATTGGAAAAAGCGCCGGCATTCGACGCGGCAGAAGGTTTAGGAGTATTTGGAGGATTTTTAGATTTTACGTTATAAACCTTGCCTGCCTGGTCTTCGGCTGCTTTATTTACTAAGACGGCATGTTTCTTACCCACGTTTTTAAATATATCGGCAGGAAACCTGTGTACTATCTTAATAACTAAATAATTGCGGTAAAAAGAAGCTAAAACGTTTTTCCGTGCTATTTTTATATTTTTATTAAAATAAACAACCGCATCTAATCCCGAATTGCCCGCCGGTATAATTTCGGCCGCTTTAAAAAGCCTGCTGCCTTTAAAACTTACGAACTTAGAGTGACGCACGGACATATAGGAATCCGTATTATTAAAAACGGCTTCAATTCCGTATTTTTTATAAATCATATTTTTTAAAACGTTTCGCGGTTTTCTGTTAAATCTGAACCATATAAAATAAGAATTGTTTTTTTTGCTTTCCGAAACCGAAATTCCTTTTAACGTCAAACCGTTTTCGGCATATGCTTTATTGCAGGCGGCAGCAGAGAAAAAAACCAAAACCGCAGAAATAAGGCAAAAAATATAAAAAAACGATTTAATTTTAACCATATTAACCATATTAAAGTTTTTTAACCCTTTCTATAGGACTTATGATATCCGTCAGCCTCACGCCGAATTTATCGTTGACCAAAACGACCTCTCCCCTCGCCATAAGTTTGCCGTTAACGTATACATCCAAAGGCTCGCCGGCAAGCTTTGCAAGTTCTATGACCGAACCCTGCCCAAGTTGCAGCATATCGTTAATAACCATTTTTGTCCTTCCCAGTTCTACCGATATGGTAAGCGGTATATCAAGAATAAAATCCAAATTTTTTGGCGGTTCGGCAGTTTTATCCGATTCGTCGAACGACGCAAATTCTAATTTTTTTACCGGTTTCTTATGGGCGGCCGGCGCAGTTTCATTGTTTGCAGGATTAATATCTTCGACTCCTAAATCTACCGCGCCCGATGTTCCGGCTGTTCCGGTATTGCCTGCCGTTCGGCTTTGTTCCGCCGATGCACTTTCGGATGAAACATCCGCTCCGGCGCCGGCATTAGCCGATTCTTCCTCTTTAAAAGCATCCTCCCAGCTGATATTATCGTCTTCGTCTTCCGGAGGCGCAGCCTGTTTGGCGGTTTCTGGACCTAGAGCAGACGCCTGATTTTGAACTTGAGTGCCTTCTCCCGCTTTTTTTTCTAATTCTTCGGTCTTATTTTCTTCACTCATAATAGCCCTCTTTGCCCAACGGTATGTCGGAAATTATTTTTACGGCAATATTATTGTTTATTTTACCGGGATAAGCAATAAATTTCGGCAGGTTTTCTATATCTACCACTAAAGGATCTTCTATTCTTTTGTCTAGCACTATGACGTCGCCTTTTTTGATTTTTAAAAAATCGCGGGAGCTTATACTCGTCTTTCCAACGTCGATTCTTATATTAAGCTCTGATTCCTTAAGCCTTTCTTTAAACCTTTCTATCCATCTGTGGTCAACTTCAAGCTGTTCGCTCTGAAATCCGCTGTAAAGTTTTTCTTTGATCGGCTCCACCATAGAATACGGTATACATATCATAAATTTAGAAACGGCGCCTTCTATGTCAACCTCGAATCTGCTAATAATTACGACCTCCGTTGGCGTAACTATAGTCGCAAACTGAGGATTTATTTCGCTCCTTTGAAATTCGATATCTATCGGCGAAACAGGCGTCCAAGCTGTTTTTAGCGCATTAAAAGCCATATCCGTTATCTTTTTAATCAGTTTATTTTCTATGGGCGAAAAATCTCTTCCTTCTATTTTTACGTGCAGGTCGGTAGTGCCGCCGAAAAAAATATCTATCAGGTTATATACTAATCTTGAGTCTAAAACGAAAATAGCATAGCCGCGAAGGGGCGGCATTTTAAAAATAGTCAGACTCGTCGGAAGCGGAATATTTTTTAAAAACTCCCCGAATTTCTGCATATCTACCGAAGTAGCGGTTATTTCCGCAACTTTTCTGAGGGCTGAAGTCAAATCGTTTCTTAAAAGACGGGCAAACCTTTCGTTGATTATTTCGAGAGTGGGCATCCTGCCTCTTACTATCCTGTCCTGGGAAGTTAAATCGTAAGGTCTTATCCCGCCGACGTTTTCCTCTTTTTTTTCGGATTCTATCGCGCCGGAAGATATGCCTCTCAGCAGAGCGTTAACTTCGTCTTGCGATAATATTTCAGCCATATTTTTATTTTTTAATTTTTATTGAACCAAATAATTATTAAAATATACTCCTATTACCGTACCGTCTCCAAGAAGCTGATTAAGGCTTCTTGCTATCTGATGCCTTAGCGACAGTTGCCCTTGAGGACTATCTATTTCTTTTGACGTTTTTGAACTTAAAATCATGATTATACGGTTTCTCACCTGGGGCGTAAACTGTTTAAAAGTGCCTACGTTAGAACCGGGTTTTAATTCTATAGACATAGAAACCTTTACGTAAGCAGATCTGTTAGTGTTTGCAAGATTGGTCAAAAACGGTTTAAGTTTTACCATCGGACCAGGCTGCACACTGGAAAGCTCAGCCGGTTTATTAACCGTAGTTTTGCTTTTTTTGGCGAGTAAAAAATGGTAAGCCGCAAAACCGCCGCCTCCGAGTATAAGTATCAGCGGCACAATAATAAACAAAAGTTTTTTCTTCCCGCCTTTTTTATTGGATGCCTCTATCTGCGAAATAGTGGACATCTCGTTGTCCTCGACGTTGCCTAGTTCTTTATCAGTTTTGCCGTTATTATTGCCAGCCATAAACCGCCTCCAAAATTAAATTTATACAAATATCCTTCTATGATAATGCAATATCTATGCCATATTGTCTCAAATTATAACATTTAGTAAAATAATTAACAAAATAAATGACTTATTAACTAATTTAATAATTAAATGCTATACATATATGCTAAAATAAAACTTAAAGTATCGTCATTTTTCTGACACTATTTTAATTTTTCGTCAAATTTTTATAATTTAAATTAATTTTAATAGATTTTTTATACAATAGCAATTTTAAATCGAATTGAGCCGTATAAACCGATTTGGGAATTAAGGAGAAGAGAAAGCGGATTTTATAATATTTTTATAATATATTAATAATCAGAATTATTAATATTATTTTCCGGCTATAGCATTGGTGAAAAATATCGCGGATTTTACGGGCATCCTTGAAATTATAGCGGAAGCGGTCTTTGCGGTCATGTGCGATAAAATGTAAATCGCGACGCTTTTATCTATACCGGGAAGTATAGCGGCCGCTTTTCTTGGGCTCATGGAAGAATAAACGGGTATTAAGTTTTTTATTTTAGCCTTTTGAGCGGCTTTTATATGATGGATTTTAGATTCAATTTTTTTTAACTGCTCTACTTCCGATTTAATCTGATTTTTGAGAACTTTAATCTCCTGTCTTTCCGCGGAAACGCTTGAAGCATAAGCCGAAACTGGCGAAAAACAGCAATAGCAATAAGATAAAAATACGGCGGCAAATATCAAAAAGGGAATAAAAAGAACGTTATGCAAACTTACTTTTTTCTTCATATATTATAATATTATTATATATTTTTTATAGATTTATTTATTGACTTATAAATCGATTAGAAGCAAAATCAGAAGTTGCGGCTTCTTCTCTTTTTAATTCGTTAATTTTATCTATCGCAAGATGCTTTTCTCTAAGTTTGTTTATTTTTTCATATTCCATTTTAGCTTGAATAACCGATTTTTTTTTAATTTCAAGTTCGCTCTCGGCAGATTCTTGTTCGGCAAGCAATTCGTTCAGTTTATACTTCAGGGATTTATATCCTGTTTCAAGCGTATTGTAACCGTATATGTCAGATATACACGCAACCTGTACCGAATAAGATTTTTTAAAAGATTCTAAAGATTTTTGAACGTCGAATATAGCTAAATTTATCAGCGCAACCCTCTTCTGAACTTCGGAAAGTTCGGTGTATTTTTTATCGAGAATCGTTTTTCGGTGGTTCAATATGTTCTGAAATTTAAACGCCATAGTTAATTTGTGACGGGGCAGAATAGAATTCATTCCTGCGTTTTATATAATTTATACGAAATAATCTACTAATGCATTTGGATTGCCGTATCTTAAACCGTTTGTTCCTGCGGAAACCGTTTGCGTTTCTGCCGCTCCGTTTGAAAATCCTGAATTGTAACCGGCACTGCCCCGCGCAAAAGAATTATTAAAAGGCTCGTTTGCGCCGCCTCCGTTGCCGTTATTATAACCCGAACCGGTGCTTATATTCAAGTTTATAGTAGAAAACCCCTGATTTTTAAGGGCGTTCTGCAGAGAATCCGAAGATGCCTGAAGCGCATTTTTTGCCGCTTCGTTCTGGGCAAGCATATTGACCGTTATAGCGTTTCCCGAAGAAACCGCTTGATTAAATGCGCTTAAAGAATTTAACGAATTTAATGAAATATTTATTTTGACCGTGCCGAGCGAAGCTGGATTTAAAGTAATAACAGCCGACTGGACGTTTCTTCTCAACATAAACATAACCGAATTAATAGCTAAAGAACCGGCGGTTTCACCTGCCGTATCGTCTTCGAGTCCCGACACGCCGCCGCCGGTCAAACTGAAACCTGAGGAATTTCCCCCAGAAGCAGAAGGCGAACCTGAACCTGCGCCGGCTGAAACTGCCGAACCTGCGGCGCCGAAAAGATTTGAAGATAAAGAACCGGAATCTCCGGCTTTTAAACTGCCGGCAGAGTTAATTCCGGAAGATACCGCTGAACCGGAAAGCGATAAACCTGCTG
>JAJZLA010000021.1 GCA_021803845.1 bacterium
CTCTTGCCGGAAACGTTCTTATAAGCGTAAAAGACGAAGACAAAAAATATTTAAAAGAACTGGGCATATCTTTAACCGAAGCGGGACTTAATATACTTGCGACGAAAGGAACATCCGAATATTTAGAGGGAATCGGCATTAAAAACTTAAAAATAAACAAAGTGAAAGAAGGGCGCCCCCATATCATAGATGCGCTTAAAAATAAGGAAATATCAATGATAATCAATACGCCGCGGGGACAAAAATCTTTAGAAGATTCTTATGTTATAAGAAGAAGCGCAATAGAGTTTTCACTGCCTTATTATACGACTATACGGGGGGCGGAAGCTGCGTGCATGGCTATTAAAGCCCTTAAGGAAAATAACATTGCCGTTAAAGCTTTGCAGGATTATTATAAAGGTATATAATAAATATTGAAATTTATACGGGAGGTGATAATTTTGGCAGCCAACGAAAAAGTCTTTTATATAACTAAAGAGGGGCATGAAAATTTAGTTAAGGAGCTGAAAAGACTCAAGTCAGTTGAAAGACCGGCAAATATAAAAGCTATTGAAGAGGCCAGGGCGCACGGAGATCTTTCAGAAAATGCGGAATATCAATATGCTAAAGACAAACAGGGCTTTATAAACGGCAAGATTATGGAGATTGAAGACCAGATTGCAAGGGCTCAGGTTATCGACGTATCCAAAATATGCGAAGAAAAGATAGTATTTGGCGCTACCGTTGCTTTGCTCGACCTAAATATGGATAAAGAAGTAAAATATAAGATAGTAGGAGATGCCGAGTCCAATATTAAAGAGGGCAAGATTTCTATCAGCTCGCCTATAGCTAAGGCTTTAATAGGCAAATGCATCGGCGACGAAGCAAAAATTAACGTTCCTAACGGCATTAAAGAGTTTGAAATAATTGACATTAAATACATATAGATGTATACTATGAATATAGCAAGTTTTAAATAGGCGCATTTTAAACATGCTGGTTAAAGCGAAAAAAAAATAAATAAAAGGGAGGATATATGGCATTAGATAAAGCTGAAGTATCAAAGGTAATAGATGAAATAAGGCCTTCGTTGCAGTATGACGGAGGAGACGTTGAGTTAGTGACTATACATGACGACGGAACCGTAGATGTAAGACTTAAAGGTGCTTGCGCTCACTGCATGGGCTCAATAATGACCCTGAAAGGCGGAATTGAACGCCTTCTTAAGGAACGCATTCCGGGTGTTAAAGAAGTTAACGCAGTTTAAATATATCCGACGAAGGATAATATAATATAAAGATTTGTTAAAAACCCGCCTTTTGGCGGGTTTTTAAATTTCAAACGTAAATTTTTTTGTTGGATTTTCCAAGATTAAGACATATTTCATATGGAATAGTTTCGGACAGAGAGGCTATTTCTTCTATTTTTATTTCGTTTAAACCGTCTTTGCCCGTGATTATAACTTCATCGCCGGCTTTAACGTTTTTTATCTCGGAAACGTCCACTATGGTCATATTCATCGTAACAATACCTATTATAGGCGCAAAAGAGCCGTTTATTAAAAACCGTCCTTTGTTGGATAACAGCCTTGGTATGCCGTTGTCGTAACCAGCGGAAACTATTCCTATAGTCATATCGCGGTCAGCTCTGAACGTGTTATTGTAGGATACGAAACTGCCTTTTTTAATATTTTTAATTTGTAAAATTTTAGATTTCAAAGTCATAAGCTGTTCAAGCTTAATTTCATAAGCTGTTTCATTTTGATTTATACGGTTTATATTATTATTTACATCGTATTTAATTTCTTTGTTTGGATTAAATCCGTAAAGTAAAATTCCCGGCCTGACAGCATTTGAGCAGTCGTCTAACAAACTGTCGTTTAAAATAGACGAACTTGCGCTTATGTGTATATATTGTGGGGTTATTTTATATTTTCCCATAACCGAAAATATTTTTTTAAAATTATTTATTTGATAATTAGTGTATTCCAAGTCGTTTCCGGAAGATAAATGGCTGAACAATCCCTCTATATTAAAATATTTTTTATTGTCGATAATAATGCAAACCGCCTGTTCCATCTCCGTTTCGTTCAGTCCAAGCCTGCTCATTCCCGAATCGAATTTTAAATGCAAATTTAAAGTTTTATTTATCTTGGAAGATTTAATTTTATCTAATAATTCTTTTAGATAATCTAAGCTATATACGCCTATGCTTAAATTTAAAGCGTTTGCCGCCTCTAAATTTTCCAAATTAATTCCTTTCAGCATAAGAAGTTTTGCGGCGGACATTTTTTTAAAAATATTTTCGGCTTCTTCAATTACTATAATTCCAAAAAAATCTATTCCGTTTTTAAAAAGAGTTTCGGCTACCGGTAAAAGCCCGTGTCCGTAAGCATCTGATTTAATGACGGCGATAATCTTTTTGTCCTTTAAAGATGTCCGGTTTTTAAGAAAGTTAAGATTATTTACGAGGTTATTAAGATTTATATATAAATAGGTATCTTCCATAGATTTATTGTAAGTAAAATTTTGCCGAAAGTCAATTTTATACGTTATTTAAATGCCGCTTTTTTTATGTTTTTTCTTGTCGGGCAAGGTATTTTCTGCTATTATATATGTATAAAATATAATTTCAGCGCGGGGATAAAATAAAATGAACTTAAACTTAGAAGATATTAATTTTAAAGCCGTTATAGCCAATGCACGCATAGGCGCGGACGATTTCATAGACGTCTTTATAGAAAATAAAGTTTCCACGGTTTTATCAAATGAAAGTAAAAGGCTTGAAAAAGCAATAAAAGGTTTAATTCAGGGTGCCGGCATAAGGTTAATATCCAATAAAAAAACCTATTACGCATATACGAATAATATCGAAGAAATAAACTTATTAAATATCGCCTCTCAGTTAAAAAAAGCGGCTTTAAGCGATATAAAAAATAGTGAAGGAAACAGTCAAAGTAAAGATATAAACAATGTAGTTTTAAATTTTAACGAAAAAAAGCCAAAAATAGATTTTAATATAATAAAAGACGTTACCGAAGTTTCTATAGACGAAAAATTGAATAAAATATCTCCAGTCGTGGGCTACTCTTGGGATTACGATAAAAAAGTCGTACAAGCCAATATTACTTATTCCGATTATAAGCAGGATGTCTTAATAATTAATTCGGAAGGCGATTTAGTTAAAGATTACAGGGAAAATTTAGCTTTTTTAGTCAATGTAGTGGTTTCGGACGGTAAGAAAACCGAGGTCGGTTATGAATCTGCAGGCGGATTTACCGGTTTTGAATTTTTTGACGCAAACGACCCGGCATATATAGCAAAAAAAGCTTTAGACAGAGCCTTGTCGCAGCTTTCGGCTCCTTTTGCCCCTTCGGGTCCTATGACTGTAGTATTATCAAGCGAAGCTGGCGGAACCATGATACATGAGGCAATAGGTCACGGTTTGGAAGCGGATATCGCCGGAAACGGTTTAAGCGTATATTCGGACAAGATAGGCGAACAGGTAGCGTCAAATCTTATAACAGTGATAGACGACTCTTCATTGGTCGGAAAAAGAGGTTTTTACAGATTTGACGACGAGGGGACTTGTTCAAGAAAGAATATTCTAGTTCAAGACGGAGTTTTAAAAAAATATATGTCGGACAGATTATCTTATGTTAAATACGGTTACGAATTAACGGGCAACGGAAGAAGACAGTCTTACGAACATATTCCGATAGTCAGGATGTCTAATACAATGATTGCGCCGGGTAAAACTAATCCGAAAGATATTATAAAGAGCGTAGAGAACGGATTATTCGTTAAAAAAATGGGAGGCGGACAGGTTAATACCGTTACCGGAGATTTCGTTTTCGACGTTATGGAGGGATATATTATTAAAAAAGGTATAGTTCAGGAATCCGTCAGTGGCGCGACTCTGATAGGCAACGGTCCCGATATACTGAAAAATATAGACATGGTGGGAAATGACTTGGGTTTCGGTATAGGAACATGCGGTAAAGACGGTCAGGGAGCTCCAGTAGCGGATGCTCAACCTACATTAAGAATTCCGTCCATTATAGTCGGCGGGAAAAATTCAAAATAAATAAAGTAATAAAGGATGGAAAGAATAAAAGACTGGAAATCATATCAGAAGATCCTTAATAAAAGAAAAAATAAGAAAAATAGGTTTGTTTATTTTGCCAAGTATATAGCGCTGCTAATGCTTGTTAGCGTTTTTTTATACGGTTTCGTTAAGTTCTATTATTACGGCAGGCATTTTTTTTTAGCAAAGAATAAACCCATGTTTGGAACGGGCATAAGACCCATAAAATTTATTAAGGCTTCCGCCGTTTTAAAAAAACGGGGATTTAACGGTTTTAGTTCGGGTAATGTAAATTCCCTAAAATCGCTTAAGCGGTATTTTGAGTATCATAATCCAGTTTTTAAAACGATTAAAAACGGACGATATATTCAAAAAATAGGAGATTATACAGTAGTATATACTGTGGATCCCTCTGTTCAAGAAGCAGCCGAAAAAGTATTTAAGGAATATGCAGTACCGTACGGAGTGCTTGCGGCCGTGAATCCGGAAACTGGCGCAGTAATGGGCTTTGCTTCATATGCCCATAATAAAAAGAAATCTGCCGAGATTTCGTCGCTCATAGCATACCCTCCGGGATCAATCGCAAAAATAATTACGGCTTCGGCGGCTATTGAATCTAAAGGTTTTTATCCGGGATTAAATATCTGCTTTAACGGCACGCTTTACGGAACCGATAAAACAAATTGGGAGCAAAACATAGTGACGGGTTCTAACGATATATCTTTTAAAGAGGCTTTTGCTAAATCATGCGACGTAGCTTTCGGGAAAATTGCGGGATATTATGTGGGAAGAAAACTGCTGTCCCAATATTTCGATAAATTTGATTTCAACAAAAAAATACCTTTTATATTAAATTTGCAAGAAAGCAAGGCGTATATACCCAGAAAATTTTACCAGTTGGAGCTTACCGGCGCCGGTTTTGAAAACGTTAAGATAACGCCTATTCAGGCGGCAATGATTGCGGGTACGGTTATAAACGGAGGTAGATTAATAGAACCTTATATAATAAAGGAAATTATGTCAGCATCCGGCAAAATTATTTATAAACATAAAGGTATTAAAGTCATAGGCTATCCCATTACCGCTAAAACTGCATATGTGTTAAAGCAGATGATGATAGCAACTGTAACCAGCGGTATTGCTCATCCTGATTTTTATAATTATAACGGGCAATATATGTTACCAGGCGTTATTGCCGGAGGAAAAACGGGAACTATATCAGGAAATCATCCAACAGGTTTATATCAGTGGTTTGCAGGTTTCGGCGAAGCCAATAAAAAGAAGATTGCACTATCGGCTTTAGTCGTTGAAAAGCCAGTTTGGAGAATAGAAGGCGGAGGCGTTTCTGAAAAAGCCCTATTAGCTTATTTTTACTGATATAATATTTATATTTTCATATATAATAAATTTATATTAGGATTTTTATATATATAATAATGCGTAATTACTAGCTATGTATAATAAATAAAAATAATATCGGAGGCTGTCATGGCTAAATTTTTCCCGTTTGAATATTTTGAACCGGTTTTCGACCATTCGGTCTTCAACATGAAAAGGATACAGAAAGAGCTAAGACTTGCTGAAGATTTAACGGCTATAGATTATGTATCTGTAGTTATTTTAAATATAAAAAAATACAACGACGATTTCATAAAAACATTAAGCGGCGTGTTGAGAGACTCCGACGTTGTATCGGTTAAAAACGGTTTTGTTTACCTTTTTCTGCCCGGAACCGATTTTGAAGGTTCGATGAATATAATCGGAGATTTTAAAGAATTCTACGAAGATGCTTTTGATTATATTATTTCTTCGACTCTTTTAAAAGATTTAAAAAACGTTGCGGACGTTTTATCCGAAATAAACAGGCTTGCAATAGATAAAGGCTGGAGATTATAAGATATTGTAACGCAATCGTAACAAAAATTTAACCCAATCGTAACATATTCGTCATAATCCTGAAACAATTTCTTTTTATAATAAATAATAACGGATTTTAATTATTTATTAAATTAGAAGAGGTTTAGGTATTATGATAACTGCTTTAAACAGTGCGACTTTCATCGGAATAGATGCAGTTCAGGTAAACGTAGAAGTTTTTATATCGGGCGGCATACCGGGTATTATGATAGTAGGGTTACCCGATGTTTCCACTAAAGAGGCCAAGGACAGAGTAAGAGCCGCGATAAAAAATTCCGGTTTTGAATATCCGGTTAAAAAAATAACTATAAACCTTGCCCCCGCCGATATAAGGAAAGAAGGTCCGATATTCGACCTGCCGCTTGCCGTAGGTATTTTAATTTCCGCCGGACTCCTGAAGTGCGCCTTAAATCTTAACGATTATATAATTGCAGGGGAACTGTCTTTAAACGGAAAAATAAAAAAGATTAACGGCATAATTGCCCTTGGAATACTTGCTAAAAAAATAAATAAAAAGTTAATTATTCCATATGAAAATGTAAACGCCGCAAAATTTCTCGGAGTAGATTTCACGGCATTCGGTCATTTAAAAGAAGTATGTATGTTTATTTCGGGAGAAACGGCATACTTTAAAAGAGAAGAAAAAGAATCGCAGGTTTATTTCAATAATAAGATAAATATAAATTTCGAAAATAACGAAAACGGAAAATATAATATTAATGGGAATGAAGAAAATATTTACTTTAAAAATATAATCGAAAACGCAAACGCCGTTAGAAATGAGCGGGAGCAGTATGTCGATTTTTCGGAAATTAAGGGGCAGGAGCTGGCTAAAAGAGCCGTTTTAACCGCAGTAGCAGGGCATCATAACATATTAATGGTCGGACCTCCGGGAAGCGGAAAAACTATGCTGGCGCACAGTATAGCATGGATACAACCTGACTTATCGCTTGAAGAATCGTTAGAGACGTCCAATATATATAGTTTTTCAAATAAAAATAAAAAAAACGGCTGCGAAGAAAGCGGACTTGTATTAAGAAGACCTTTTATTGCGGTGCATCATACGGTATCCCTTGCCGGATTAATAGGAGGTGGGGGCGGTTCAAACCCTCTGCCGGGCGATATAAGCCTTGCGCATAACGGAGTTCTTTTTATAGACGAATTTTCCGAACTTAACAGAAAAACCATAGACGGATTAAGGCAGCCTATGGAAGATAAATATATTAATTTATCGAGGAGCCGTTTTTCTATAATTCTGCCCAGTAATTTTATGCTTGTCGCCGCAATGAACCCTTGCCCTTGCGGTTATTACGGCGACTCAAAGCATGAGTGTAAATGTTCAAGCGCCGAAATTTATAAATTTTATACGAAAATATCGGGACCAATTCTCGACAGGTTTGATATATTTATAGAAATTTATCCTGCGGATTTAGACGAATTAACCGTTAAAGCCGATTTGCCTGATTCTGACGATATTAAAAAATTAGTCGAAAAAACTAGAAATATTCAGATTAGCAGATATAAAAATAGCGGCATAAGGTTTAACTCGTCGGTTAAAAGCGCTGATATAGAAAAATATTTTAACGTAACGAATGAAGCCCTTAATCTTGTTCAAAACGCCGTAAAAAGATTAAATATTTCATCCAGAGGCTACTATAGAATATTGCGCGTTTCAAGGACGATAGCCGATCTTGATATGAAAGAAAAAATAGATGCAGATTCAATATTGGAAGCATTAAATTACAGAAATACAAAACTTATAAAAGCGTAACGTGTAACCAATTTATAATTATCTAATCAAAAATAAATATAGTTTCAGGGTCGGATTCGTATCTGATTTCGTCCACCGGTTCTTTTTTATTTTTTCCGGCGAATAATTTATTTGCGGCATTAATAACAAGGCCGTTTTTGCCGCCTACGTTTTTATATGCGTGAACTACGCCCGGAGGTACTGTCAGCGCTGAAGGCTTATTTTCTCCGAGAAACAATATCATTTTATTCATATATGTAGAAGATTCCTTTCTGTTGTCCCACAATATAATTTTAAAATCGGAAGGACCTATAAAACAAAAATAGTCCGTTTGATATACATGTTCGTGAGGTCCTCTTTGTACTCCAGGCATGGTTAAAGATACGTAAGACATCTGAGGTAAAACGGATTCGTCTAATTCGTCGTTTCTATAAAGTTCTGCAAGCCAACCTCGTTCGTCTATATATTTTTCGATTCTTTTAACCGCGATATCTTTAATTTCGCCAAGTCTTAATATATGTTTCATATTATTTTTTGCTTATATTTTTAAGAGATTTAATGTTAAAATAAATAATGCTGCATAAAATATTTATATGATTATATTATAAGTTACTTTTTAAAATCAATAAAATTTATGAAATTGTAAAAAAGGAGACGCAAATTGGACGTAATAGAAGCCGTTAAAACTAGAAAAAGCATAAGGAATTTTGAACAGGAAGACGTTGATTTAAATCTGATAAAAAAAATTATCGAAATTTCTATAAATTCGCCAAGCGGAGGAAACGCTCAAAACTGGTTTACATATATAATTAAAAGTAAAGATGTTCTTAATAAAATGAGGGGCGAAGTAGAAACCGTATATAAAAACGTAACGGGCAAAGATGCGCCGAGCGTTTATGCATTTTTTAATGAAGCGCCGGTCGTGCTTGCAGTAGTGGAGAAGCCGTATGTTGGCAGTATCGATAAAATACTGGAAAGTAACGATAAAAATAAAGACAGGAATTTCAACAGAAAATTTATAGTAAATCCCGGACTTCAGGGCGTATCCAGTTTTATAGCCCATATACTACTTGTTGCGCACAATGAAGGGCTTGGAGCATGCTGGATGACGGGACCTTTAATCGCCAAGCCCGAAATTGAAAACATGCTCGGCATTAAAAGTCCCGATAATCTCGTAGCGTTGATTCCGGTTGGAAAACCGGTCAAAAGACAGTCTAAATCGTCAAGGATGAATGTCGAAGAAGTTATTGAGGTTATACTATAGAGCAAGGTATGGACTTTATGCGCATTTAAATTGAGCATTCTTTGGACTCGTCCGGCAAACCAGTTTCCGCCGACAAGCACGGCGCTTTAAACAGGTATCCGTGCCACATGCCGTGAAGCGTTCTAGAAGTGACGATAGTCCAGAACGTTGCAAGCATTATAACGAAAACAGCCCCTGCTATTCTAAAAAACCCGATATCTGTCAGTCTGTAAAGTATAATTGTTGCGGCGGTATAAACACCGAGCGGGAAGGTAAATCCCCACCAGCCCATATTAAAAGGCAGGCCCTCTTTTACATATCTTATCGTCAATAATATCGCCATTATAAGCCACCAGAATCCGAATCCCCATATAACCAATCCGCCTATGGGTCCGAATGCGGAAGCCGTTTTTGCATAAATTAGAAGTTTAGTTCCGGTAAATGCGCGAGGAGCATCGTTTCCCAAAAGAAGAAGCCCCATGCTTCCTGTGCCTATCGGACCAAGTGTCAACCAAGTAGAAACCGCCATATCTCTGTGAGGCAATTTGTGCCAGGCAAGACGCAAAAACAGTATTACAAGGATTCCGAAAGCTAACGGAACCGAGAATGCCCAGAGGGCATAACCTATCACTATAACGTTTCTTGCCAATGCCGACGGTAGATGTTGCGCAAGAAAACCTGCCGATGCCGCGGCAACTTCTGCCGGAACTATAGGCAGCAGCCATACGGCAGTCATGTCTTCAATACTGTGAGTATGGCTTGTGAACATATAGAAAGGCACGAGAATTCCGACTATAACGCTTATTATTACGTCTAACCACCATAAGTAAAAAGCAAGGTTGACCATTTTAGAAGCGTCGAAATTTAAAAAACCGTTTATAATAGTCACAAGACCCATCGGAATGGCTCCAAGGAACATTGACTGCACCGGATGGCTAAATAACTTTTTTGCGGAATTAAAATAAAACGCAAATCGGCTTAAAAATAAAACGCTAAAGACTATAAAAAGGAAAATATTTATTATCCATAAAGTTTTAGCTGCAATTAATAATCCTGTAACATGATATGGAAAAGCTGCCAGCATGAGAGATAGAATTCCGGTCCCCATATTCATAGTAAACCAGTTAGGAGTAAATTGTCTTACTAAATCACTTGCTTTATTTAATTGTTTAAATGGACGAAACTTACTTTTTGCAGAATTATCTTTTTTCATAGGTTTTTAAAATAAATTAAATGTCAAATTATTGAAGATTATTTTTGATTTTATATTAATTAAATATAACACTTTTTTATTTTTAATAAAAACATACATTTAATATTTAGGTTAAGATATCATTTCTTTTAAATTATGTCAAGAAAATTTTAAAATATAATTACGTTATATTTTAAAAATAAATTATTTGGATTATGATTGGATTTATAAAGCGGAAATGTACGATTGCAAAATTATTTTAATTTATGGTTATATAAATATAACAGCTCTTTATCGGTCAGACATCTTTTTAAAATAGAAGATTCTTTTTTTACGACGGACAGTATGCTTGCGGCATCTTCATCAGTTATTTTAATTCCAAGTTTATCGAGATTATATTTTATTGCGGCGGAACCGCCGTGTTTTCCCGTCAGCAGCTTTCTTTTTGAGCCTGTTAATTCGGGCATATATGCTTCATAATTTAGCGGATTTTTTAATATTCCGTCGGTATGTATCCCGGCTTCGTGGTAAAAAATATTTCTGCCGAATATCGGTTTATATACCGGAATTTTTCTCTTTGTAATTTTTGCTATAATTTTTGCTAATTTTTTTGCTTTTATAAAATTAAATTTAATTTTTCGGTTTTCTATAAAATTAAGATAAGCTATGACCTCTTCAAGCGCGCAGTTTCCGGCTCTTTCGCCAATACCGGAAATACTTCCCGATACGGAATCGGCTCCAGCTTTTAATGCCGCTATAGAATTTGCGGAAGCCATTCCAAAGTCGTTATGCGTGTGAATTTCAAGTATTATATTTTTAAATTTTCCGCTGTTTTTGATTTTTAATATATCTTTGTATATATTAAGAGGATTTAATATGCCTACCGTATCCGAATAACGGAATTTATATGCTCCTTCGTTTTCGGCAATTTTCATAATCTCGACTATCGTTTTTAAG
>JAJZLA010000022.1:0-7173 GCA_021803845.1 bacterium
AATTTTTATATATTTTTATCTTATTTGATTTTTCCGCTTCGTTTATTAGCTCGCCTAATCCTTCCATTATCCATGTATTTTTATCGAAAGGCGGCTTGGTTTCCCATTTTTTATATTTTGAAAACGGAAAACCGCCGAGATTCTGCTTTTTTTCGACAAGAACTACGCCGTAACCCGCTTTTGCGGCATTGACGGATGCGTTAAGTCCGGTAACTCCGCCGCCTACTACGAGAACGGTTTTGTTAAGCTCCTGAACTAAAGGTTCCGGAAATGCAGCTTTTTTTGCTCTCGATGCACCCATATTTATATAATCTTCGGCAAGAAGCTGGGTATTATTGTCGTTCGGCGGGCTTATCCATATAACGTGCTCTCTTAAGTTTACCCTTTCGGTATGAATAGTAAACTGGTCGAAATTAAAAACGTCCTGTTTGGCGCGCATCGAACAGGCGGCTATTACTACTTTATTTATCTTTTTTTCGGAAATATCGTTTTTTATGAGATTTATGCCTTCCGGTCCGCAGAGAAACTCATGGCTTACGCATACTAAAGGCTTATTGGAATCTTTCGCGGTATTGATTAATCTTTCCACATTAAGACTTTTTCCGATATCGCAGCCGGAACATATATAAATCCCCAAATTATTATCCATTTTAACTCCTTCCTAAATAATATCTATAATAATATCTTTTATTATTTTGCGTTATGCTGAATTACCGATAATGCCGCCGACGTCGCCGATTGTCCCGACATATAAACATCCAGAGGAAATCTTGCTACGCCTGCCGAAAATATTCCTTGTTTAAAATTATCGTTAAATATAAATCCGTTTTCATCGATATCTATTTTAATATCTTCGTCTATTTTTATTTCCTTAAGGTCGTCTTTGATGTTTGACGCCATTCCGGCGGCAAGAACCACCATTTCCGCCCTGACTTTATTTTTTTTGCCGGAAATCATATCTTCGACGTCTAAAAGAAGGTCGCCGGTTTCATGGTCTTCGGATATTTTGCCGACTACTCCTTTATTAAATTTTATTTTTTCGTCGCTTTTAACTTTGTTTAAAAAATTTTCGTATCTGCCCGGCGTTCTTAAATCTATATAAAATATGACCGGCGAGGATTCAGGATTTTTATCCCTCAAATACATCGCCTGCTTTAAGGATGCCATGCAGCAAATTGCGGAGCAATATGGAAGATGGTTCTCGTTTCTTGAGCCTGCGCATTGAATAAACGCCACGTTTTTAACTTCCTTTCTGTCGGACGGCCTTAAAATTTTTCCGCCGGTAGGACCGTTTTCTGCGGCAAGCCTTTCCATTTTTACGTTTGTAATAACGTTTTTATATTTACCGTATCCCAAATTTTCTAATTTTTCAACTTCATAAGGCTTCCAGCCCGTTGCAAATATGATATCCGATACGGTTAATTCGATAACGTTCTCTTTTGCATCCAAGTTGATAGCACTGTATCTGCATGCTTCTTCGCATTTTTTACATGCCGAAAATTTACAGTATTTATCATCTATGCTGTATTTAAGCGGAAAAGAAGATATCGCAGGCATAAATATCGCTTTAGTATTATCCATGCCGTAATTGAAATCGTTAGGCCTTTCTTCAGGGCAGACCTTAGCGCATTCCCCGCATACCGTGCAGTTATCGTTTATATACTGCGGTTTTTGTTTTATTTTTACTTTATATCCGGTTCCTTCTTTCGCTTTTGTTATTTCTTCGACGTTTGAAGAAACTAAAAAATTTATATTTCCTTCGGTAGACGACTTTATTCTTTTCGTATTGATTTCAAAGCCGCAAAAGGGGGGGCACAATTTTGGAAAATACTTATACATCTGGAGAACCCTGCCGCCGATATACGATTTTTTTTCTACTATATATACTTTTTTATCGACCGCCTCGGTAATTTCTAATGCTGCCGATACGCCGCTATGCCCGCCGCCGATTATTAATACGGCATTTTCATTATTTAGCTCGCTCAACTTTAAATCTCCATTGCTAAGTTTTTATTTATTTAAATATAATATAAAAAATATATAAAGACTTTATACATATTAAAATCCCCTTCTCTATTTAGAGAAGGGGATAGACTTAATTTTTTTATAAATTGTGTTTATAAAATATTAAGTTAGTTTTTCGGTACGATTTCAATATAAGGCTTTTTAAACAATTCCGGCTGTCCGGTCGTTTTATTTAATTTTGAATTGACGAACACCTTCCAGTTCTGTTCGTCAAGTTTCGGATGGTCGGTTCTGTAATAGAATCCCGGATATCTTGTTTCTTCTCTGAACAGTACGTGCCTTAAGTGAAGTTCGCCGACTATAGACCTGTGGTAATTTTCCCATGCTCTCATAAGTTCATGGAGATTTGCGGCCGCAAGTTTAGGCGCATCCTCTTTCAATCTGTTTAAAAGGTCTAACCCTCTTAAAAGACTGGCTTCGCTTGTTCTGTAGAACGTCGAAGTACCGGCGACGTATTCGTCCATAAGTTTATTCAATCTGAACAAATAAAGTCTCGGTTTAATATAATTAGGATTTACGTTTGACTCGGTAGAATAGTCTTTGAATTTTTCAAAAGTTATCATCGGCCCGTACACTTTTTCGGCAAGAACTTTATTGTCGGTATGAACCGTCGGAGTAAAGCCCGGATCGTCAAGTACAAACCTGACTGCCGATTTTGCCGCAATTCTTCCTTCTACGTATGAACCTGAAGAGAATTTGTGTCCGGATGCTCCAACGCCGTCTCCGCCGGTGAAAAGGCCGTTAACGGTCGTCATGCGGTTATAACCCCATTGATATTCCTTAGGAGCTAAATCTTCTGGTCCTGAAACCCACATTCCGCAAGCTCCGGAATGAGAACCTAAGAAATACGGCTCTGTAGGCATAACCTCGGAATTAGTTTCGCCTGGATCTATATCCATAGATGCCCATAATCCGGCCTGCGCAACCGTCATATCAAGGAAATCTTCCCATGCGTCGGCTTCAAGAGATTTCTTTCTCTTTTCGGGAAGGGTTTCAAAAAGCGTCTTCATAGCACCGGAAGTATTCATATAGAAAGGTCCGTTCCCTTCCATCCAGTCTTTAAGCATAACATGGTTCCATAAGCATGTTGCGGGAACTTTCGCAAGTCCGTAAGGAGCATAGTCTTGAAGCATGTGTCCCCATTTCTGCATATAATCTTCGCCGTGAGCGTTTAAAACTCGAGATTTAAAGAGCGTAAACCATGCGCCGACGGGTCCGTATCCGTCTTTGAATCTGTTCGGAACGAATCTGTTTTCCATCGTTGTCATTTCGGCTCCTGCCTGATAACCCATAGCATAGGTAGAACCGGCATTCCATATTGCGTACCAAGTTCTTCCCATACCTTCCGCCTGTGATCTCGGCCTGAAAACGTTAACCGTTCCGCCGCAAGCCATAATTACGGCTTTTGCTTTAATAATATATATTTTTGCTTCTCTTAAGCTGAAACCGATTGCTCCGGCAACCCTGTTTTCATGCTTTTCGTCCATAAGAAGTTCGGTAATAAAGACTCTTTCCTTGATGTTTTCTTCGCCGAGAGCTTTTCTTGCCGCTTCGGCAACAAGTACTTTGTAAGACTCTCCGTGAATCATTATCTGCCATCTTCCCGCTCTTAAAGGTTTTGCGCCTTCTGCAATAGTTCTTGTATCGTCTTCGTCTTCTTTGAATATCGGAAGCCCGAATTTTTCAAAAAGTCTTACGGTAGAATCGACGTGTCTGCCGGTATCGTATATAAGATCTTCCCTGACTATTCCCATAAGGTCGTTAGCGACGTGTTTAACGTAATCTTCGGGCGTGTTATCTCCCAAATAAGTGTTAATAGCGGACAAACCCATTGCTACCGCGCCGCTTCTTTCTATGGCAGCTTTTTCTATCATCGTTATTTTCATATCTTTCGGCGCCCATTTTTTAATTTCGAATGCGGCTCCGCAACCTACCATACCGCCCCCGACTATTAAGACGTCGGTACTGATTTCTTCTATGGTATAATTGTTCAAAACTTCGGTGCTGGTCATTGAACCTTTCATTTCAGCCATACAATTTATCCTCGCAAATTATAAATTATTTTAATTATAAATAAATAAAATGTCTTTTAATTCTTTATTTCTTGGGTGCCGTAAGTTCAACCCCAAGTTCGTCGCATAGACGCTCGTCTTTCAAACTGCCCTGGTTTACCTCGGCTATTCCATGATACGGATCGATACCGCCTTCGGGAGTAGTTCTTATCGGAAATTTAAACCTTTTAATTTTTCCGTTTCTGAATTTTACCGTCCACATAATCGAATCGGAACCTCTCATAGGAATAACGGACGCACCCAACGGCGCAAAATCCTGATAAGCTCTTACTTCGATGGCAGACTGCGGACAAATTTTTACGCAGCTGTAGCACTCCCAGCACTGGTCGGGCTCTTGATTGTAGGCCTTCATAATGTCCTTATTTAAAACCATAAGGTCGTTCGGACAGATATACTGACAGGCAGTCTTGTCCCTGCCTTTACATCCGTCGCACTTTTCAGTAATTACAAAACTTGGCATTTCCATACCTCCTTAATTTTATATTTTGTTTTTTTATAAGAATATATATTGCCGCCTTATATTATGCCGGCAATATAAAATTATAACTTAATTAAATTTCTCCTTTCGCCGCTTTGTGAAGCTTAATTTCTACCTTGTCTTCTTTTGCAAGCGAAGCATAATAATCTTTCAATATAGACAAAACTTCAGGTCTGGAAAAATGGTCTGGAACTTCCTGTCCTTCGGACAGTAATTTTCTTAGCATAGTTCCGCTAAGCGTAAGCCTGTCTTCCTTAGGGTGGGGACACGTTCTCGTCGAAGCCATCCCGTCGCATTTATGGCAATAAAAGGTAAGATCCATTTTTAGCGGTTTTAATTCAAGCGCATTTTTTGGAATTTCGTCGAATATCTTGTGCGCGTCGAACGGCCCGTAATAGTCGCCGACTCCTGCATGATCTCTTCCGACTATAAGATGGGAACATCCGTAATTCTGCCTGAATACGGCATGGAGCAGGGCTTCCCTGGGTCCGGCATATCTCATTTCCATAGGATAACCGGCTTGAACTACGGTATTTTTAACGAAATATTTGTCTATTAACGTATTGATTGCTACCGCTCTGACATTTGCAGGAATATCTCCGGGTTTTAACTTTCCGACTAGCTGGTGTATAAGTACTCCGTCGGTAGTTTCAACTGCTACTTTTGCAAGATATTCGTGGGAGCGATGCATAGGATTTCTGGTCTGAAATGCCGCTACGGTATTCCATCCTTTTTCCTCAAACAATTTCCTGACTTCCGCCGGACGCATATATATATCTTTAAATTCCGTCGGATAATAACTTTCGCTTAAAACTTTTACTTTTCCTGCGATATTTATATCTCCCTGAGCCATAACCTTTTGAACTCCGGGATGTTCCATATCCGTAGTTTTAAAAACTTTCTGGCATTCATGAGCTTTGTCTATGGTATATTTTTCAGAAACGTTAATAATACCTATAATTTCCGAAGTTTCGGAATCGACAAGCGCAGCTTCTTCGCCTATGTTTATTCCGTCGGCAGTCTCTTTTGAAGCGGAAAGTGTAATGGGTATAGGCCAGAATGTGCCGTCTTCCATAGTATAATTATCTACTACGCCCTGCCAGTCTTTTTTTCCCATAAAACCTTCAAGAGGGGTAAATGCTCCTATCCCCATCATTATAAGGTCGGATGTTTCTCTTGACGTCATGGGTATTTTTTTAAGATTTTTTGCTTTTTCTTTTGCGGAGTTAAGTTCGCTTCCCGACAAAAGCAGAGGTTTTAATTTTTTTTCTTTACCGTGCGGATTTACTAAAGCCATATTTTACTCCGTATATATTTTAAAATTTAATTCTATATATTTAATATTATTTGTTTAAAAAGTCAACATTTATTTTTATATTTTAAAATTACGCCCATGTCATCGGATTATGTTCGGTAACTTTTTCTACAAAGCCTTTATAATCTATTACTTTTACGTTTTCTATTATTTCGCTTTCCTGAATTCCTCTTGCTTTTATATCGGCTATAAGACAGTAAACGGCATTTTTTTGCATAAGGTTTTTTAACGCTCCTTCAAATTTTCCGCCTTTTTTTGCGGCATATATTCCGTCTTCGGTTAAAAGCATTATATCGTTTTGCTCTATGTAGTTTATCGCATCGCTGAATGCGGAAGATTCGTACGGAGATTTTTTTACTATGTGCAGCACTTTTAAATTCCTCCTTAATTATTATTCCATAATAAATTTAGGTTTTTATTTTTTAAAACGGCAGTAACGCTTTCATTTCTCTCATCTTTTGCTTCAATGTATTTCTGTCTATTATCTCAACTTCGGTAGCAAGATCGCTTTCGGACATACCTCTTTCTTCGAGAGACTCTTTTTCTACGTATATATGCGAAATTTCAAAGTCGTCTATTAATATAGGATAAGTCATTGAAAAATTTTTCTTTCCCAGAAGTGAAGTATCCTGCCCTTTTTTCAACGAAAATACTCCATCTCCGGTAAATGTTACGCTTATATCCTGTTCGTATGCGCCGAACATAACCATGGCTTCTATAGCTTCCTGTTCGTATATAGTACCGTACGGAGCGGTTCTGCATACAAACATAACTTTAGTTTTTTCTTGTTCTGACATGTTATGGCTCCTTTATTCAGTATATTTTTTTATTTTTTATTAAAAAGTTATAGTTCTGTCGGATGTTATGCACAGTTCTAACAGTTGTCCCAGTCCGGATATTTCTTCCACTTTACATACTGTCTGATTGACTATGCCTCTTCTTTTTCCAGCCGCAACGCAGACTATTAATCTGACTCCTTTCAATTCTAATTCCGTAAGGAGTTTCATAATATTTCTTTCGTCTCTCGGCGGTTCAAGCGTCGCACATCTGTTATAAACTCCGTCGTTATAAAAAAATATGCCCGTTATTTCATGCCCGCTTTCCATAGCCGCTAATATAAAATTATAGGCTGTGTCCATAGCCTGATGCATATAAGGGCCTTCTTTAATAAGAATGCCGAATTTCATTAATTCCTCCCCTGTTAACTAGTTATTTTTATATTATGGTGACAGAATTCAATTCTGTCACCATCACAAATCGTAGGGACAGAATTCAATTCTGTC
>JAJZLA010000022.1:7273-10961 GCA_021803845.1 bacterium
CCGTACAACGGGAATACTTTGGAAAACTGAGTTTTGCATATTGCGCAAATCAAGGCGTAAAAATTTACTCCATGATTATCTACTGCTTCTTTAACAGTCTGCATTCTCGGCATAGAACCTGCCAGCCTGACGTTCATTACTTCTTCCGTCAATAGTCCGCCGCCTGCGCCGCAGCAAAAAGTGCTTTCTTTAGTAGTGCCTTCCCTTAATTCTACGAATTTATTTGCGGCGGCTTTTATCAATTCTCTCGGTATGGTAAATTGACCTCCTACAACGTCGCCTATTCTGGAACCTCTCGCTACGTTGCAAGAATCGTGGAACGTAACGACTTTATCGTCGTTTGCGGTTGGATCGAGCTTTATAACTCCATCTTTTACAAGTCCTAAAGTAAAATCGCAAATATGGGTAGGCTGTTTATATTTTGAATCGAGAAAATCGAAGGGTCCGTTCATAGTATTGGAATACATATATGCCGCTCTCCATGCATGTCCGCATTCTCCTATAATTACTCTCTTTACTTTAAGCCTTCTTGCCTCATCCCATATCCTTTTATTGATTTCTTTGGTGTTTTGATAGCTTCCTATAAACTTTCCGAAATTACCCGCTTCGGATGCATACGAAGAAACAGTATAGCTTATACCTGCTTTATGAAACACTTTTGCATATCCTTTCAGAGATTCCATATGCGGCATAGCAAAAAAATCAGCCGACGGGGGAACAAGCAAAACTTCCGCTCCTTCTACGTCCATAGGAATTTTTACGCCTTTTCCGCCTTCTTCTTCTATTTCTTCTTCCAAGTCGTCAAGAGTGTTTCTTAAAGCGGCTGGCGGGATTCCTATATTATTTCCGGTCACGAAAACTTTATGAATAACTTCGGTAGTGTATTTTTGTCCAAGACCTATGGAATCCATAATCTGTCTTGCCGCCATAGTTATTTCTGCCGTATCTATGCCGTAAGGACAGTAGAGCGAACACCTCCTGCATTCCGAACACTGCCAAAAATACGTATACCACTCCTTCAAAACTTCTTCGGTTAATTCCTGTGCATTGGAAAGACTTTTAAAAAATCCCGACGGAGTAAAATAATATCTGTAAACCTTTCTCATTAACTCCTGTCTTTGTACGGGCATATTATTAGGGTCCGACGTTCCGAGGAAAAACTGGCATTTATCGGTGCACGCGCCGCACCTGACGCATATGTCCATATAATCTCTTACAGCTTTATTATGGTCTAGTATCTCTTTAAACACCCCAAGAGCTTTATCCTTCCATCCGTCTTGCAGTTTCGCAGGAAAGCCCAGCGCTTCCATATCTTCTTTCTGTGCTTCTATCATATGTTCATATGAAGATGCTCCGGGAACTATCTTCGGTATTGAAATCTTTCCGTCCAATACCGGTACTTTATATTTACTTTTCGGCTTAGCCATACTGTATATACCTCCGATTAATTCATATACGGAATTAAAATTACAGGTTATTAATTAATTTATATTTTATTATATAGACAGATCCTTTGCATTTGGACGATAGTATCTTTCTTCTATAGGATTATCTGCCATATTTCTTGTCGGCGAAAAGAATATTCCGACGAAATGCATTATTTTGCTAAACGGTATATATAGAATAAGAAGCATAACTAGCGTATAATGTATCAAAAATAAAGGGTTTGACGGTATATTTGTAAATTGAAACGTCAAAAGGCCGTTTATATATGGATCCAGCTGTTGATCAACCACGGTCAAAGCAGCCGGCGTTAATACAAAGTTCAAAGACAGACCTGCTATGCCGATAAGCATTAATAAAATCAATATAAGATAATCCTGAAAAAGCGATATAAATTTTACCCTTTCTACCACGACTCTTCTCATTAGTAAAAGAAAAAGGGACAAAACCATAATTATGCCGCAAACTATACCCGCTAAAACGAAATAATTATACCAGGAAGGCAAAGGGTTAGTATAAACAAAATGTCGCGCAAAATGCATTGCTATTAAAAGAAAAAACGAAATATGAAACAGGTATCCAAATACCCAAGTAGGTTTATTTGATTTAAAGAGGCTTTTAAAGAAAAAAACTTCTCCAAGAACTCTTGCAAATGCGCCGCTTTTAGTAAGCGGAGCAGGAGTCAGCATAATTTTAATCGGCTGAGGCGTCGTCGCATATTGATATATTCTTAAAACTACGCCTACAACAAAAATCAACCCGACCGAATAAGTAATAAATAAGTATATAGCGGTGGTTAAATTAAGAGGTTCCATATTTACTCCCCCCTGAATAAATAATTTAATTTTATTTTATTTGTGTTTATATAATAATCAAGCGGCTTAAAAAGCCGCTTGATTATTTCATAGCTCTTTTTTACGTTAAACGCAGCCTGTCGGTTTTGGAAGACCCGATATTTTTGCAAGCTGTTTTGCCGGGCCTTCGGGAAATAATTCATAAATGAATTTATTTGCTTCTTTTTTGTCCGGTAAATTTTCAAGGCTCATGACTTCTTTCGTCAGCGATTTAATAGCAGGCGCAACCTGAAATTTCTGAAAGTAATCCCTTATCCATTCAATTAATTTCCAGTGTTTTTCGGTTAATTCTACATTTTCCTGTTTCGCAAGAACTTCAGCAAGACCTTTGTCCCAATCTCCAAGATTCTGAAGGTAACCTTCGTCATCCGTTTCTATCGTTTTTCCGTTATAAACAAAACTTGCCATAAATAACCTCCATTAAAATTAAATTTAATTTATTTGAATTCATTACATCATATTTAAAAATATTTAAAAGCTTCATTTACAGCATATCTATATAACCGCAGGGACAGCTTTCGGCGCATTTTTTGCAACCGTTGCACGTCTCAAGGTGAAACTCGAAATGCTGACCTTTCGGCAATTTTTTAACTGCGCTCTGCGAGCAGTATTCAAAACAGCTGCCGCAGTCGAAGCATAATCCGCAGCTCATGCATCTCTTTACTTCCGAAACTAATTCGTCGAAATTAAGGTCGTTTAAAATGCCTTCAAAATCTTTAACTCTTTCTTTAGGATCTCTGGACGTCCTCTTCTTTCTTTCGGCCGGCTGAAAATACGCAAGATACATATTTTTCCCTTCCCTGTTTACAGCGTCGCCGTACTTTATAACTCTTCTTTCGTCGTTAATAACCTGTTCTCCGCTAAACTTTTTATGTATAGCGTATGCGGCATATCTTCCCATTCCTATAGCGTCCGTAACGAGACCGAACCTTAATATATCGCCGCCGGCAAATACTTTATCTTCGCCTGCGACTAAATAATTATCGTCAACTTTTAAAAATTCGTTATTCGGATTTTTAGTCAGATTTTCTAAACCTTTATAATCGGGCTTTTGACCGAAAGAATATATTAAAGTGTCTAATTTTAAATTAAGTTCCTGCCCGCCTTCTATTATTATAGGATGAACCCTGCCCGAAGCATCTTTTTCCGAAAGTTTCATTTTTTTAAGCTTTACGGCAACAGCTTTGCCGTTTTCCGTAACTATCTCGTCGAGCGCAAATAAAAATTCGAATTTTATTCCCTCGGCGTGTCCTTCTTTTACTTCCGTAGAACCTTTTTCTTCTATTTCGGATGCATCGTTAACCGTGCCTTTATTGTATATAAAAGTAACGTTGGCGCCGAGTCTTTTTGCAACCATTCCAGCATCCATTGCGCTGTCGCTTCCGATAACT
>JAJZLA010000023.1 GCA_021803845.1 bacterium
CCACTCGGCATCTTAATAACCGACGAAAATAATGCAATCAGGTTTATAAATAAAGCGTTAAACGAAATTTCCGGCGGATATAATCTGTTTGACTATTTAAATAAAAATATAGACGAATTTCTAAAATTTTTCTTTAACGGGGAAACTCTTTCCGATTTCGGAAACCGTTTTTTTTATCCGGTAGAAAAAAATATGAAATCGGGAGGAAAATTTATTCCAGTTTTTCTATATGTAAAAAATATGAAAGGAGCGGACAAAAAAAATAAAGGCAGAATTTTTATAATACAGAACATAGAAGAGATAAAAAAAATGAAAAGGCTTGCCGAACTCGGAGAAATGTCTGCCAAAATAGCCCATGAGATAAGAAATCCGCTTGGTTCTATAGACCTTTTCGCATCTATTTTACGCAAAGAAATTCAAAACGAAGAACATGCCGAAATTATTTCCAATATAATTTCAGCCGTCAAAAATATGAACTCAACCATAAATAACGTCCTAGAATTCTCTAAGTCCGTAAATCCTTTATTTTCAAACTGCCGTTTAAGCGAAATATTAAACAAATCCTTAATGTATTCTTCATATATAATAAAAGAAAAGGGCATTAGGATAGTTATGGAAACGGACGAAAATATAGTCTTAAAAGTAGACGAAAACCTTATAGAGCGCACTTTCGTCAATATACTTATTAACGCCGCCCAGTCCGTTCAAAATTTTGACGGTATAATAAAAATAAAATCTTTTGAAGTTTCGTCGCAGGAAGGCGAAAATGAAGGAACTAAATACGTCTGCACGGTTTTCGAGGATAACGGCGGCGGTTTTACCGACGAAGCCTTAAAAAAAACATTTACTCCCTTTTTTTCTACCAAAAAAAGCGGAGGAACCGGACTCGGTCTTTCCATAGCCTTAAATAACGTAATTTTGCACGGCGGTTACATAAACGCGGAAAATTCAAAAGAAACCGGCGGCGCAAAAATCAGCGTCTTCCTCCCGTATATGGCATAATTTTTGCATATAAAAATATAGACGGAAAAATAGTTCTTAAATGTCGAAAATATTGACGGAAGGAAAAAAATTCGAGGAAAAGGCGTCAGTGGAAAAGGCGTCAGATTAATTTTCCACATGAACGCAAAAACAATAATAGAGTAAAGCGCGCAGAAAATTAATTTGACGCCTTCCTGAAGTTAATATTTATGTAAAATATTTTAGTAATTCAGATAATATTGTAATATTTAATTTTAAATAAAGGTATTTAAAAATGTTCAGCAGTATCTACGGAATACTCGGCGACAGTTTAAACGTGCTTGACGACAGACAGAACGTTATAGCTTCAAACGTCGCCAACGCCAATACGCCGGGATACAAAGCGAAAGAGCTTAACTTCGAGCAGGTTATGCGAGGACTCGTTCCGTCGGCTAATTCTCTGCCTATGAAGGCTACGTCGCAAAAAGATTTATCGAGCGGCGGTCTTGTATCCGGTTCGTCTTCCGAAGAACAGTCGGATTACATAAAATCTTTCGTGCATAATCAAAACAGCGAAACGGTGCCTGCTTTAGACGGCAATACGGTAAATCTTAGCAAAGAGATGAGCGATATGACTTCAAATGCGATAAGGTTTCAGGCTGTTGCAAAATTACTATCTAAAAAATTTACCACGCTTAGTTATGCCATAGACAACACTATGCCGTAACTGTGTAATTATTACCGCTGCGTCGGAATTCAATTCCGCACAGCCAATAAATAAAAATAAGGACAGAATTGAATTCTGTCCTTATCACAAAATGAAAAGGGGTAACTTATGAGTTTTAACGAATCTTTAAAAATTGCGGCGCAGGGGCTTAACGCTGAAAGAATAAGGATGAACGTAATTTCATCCAATCTTGCGAACATAAATACCGATGATGCCGGAAACGGATTACCTTACGTAAAAAAAGAGCCGTTGTTTAAAACCGTCAAATTTAAAAACTATTTCGGCGTAGAAGTAGAAAAAATCGAAAACGCTAAAAATCCTTTTTCCGAGAAATATGACCCGGGCAACCCTCTTGCAAACAAAGCAGGCTACGTCAAAACTCCTAATATATCGGCTATAAGGGAGCTTGTAAATATGATATCCGCTACGAGAGCTTATCAGGCTGACGCTCAAGTTATTTCGGAATCAAAAGCTATGTCGCAGTCGTCTTTACAAATTTAGCGAAATACCCAAAATTGCCGATAGAAATCTCTAAACGGCTTTAAAGTTATATGAACACTGGATTCCCGCTTTCGCGGGAATGACTTTGCAGGTTTTTAGGTTTTCACCCAACAGGTGTCATTCCCGCGAAAGCGGGAATCCAGATTTAAAATTTTCTATCGGCAATTTTGGGGAAATACATAAATATGTTATGTTTTATGTAAATATGATATAATTTATACAATTACTAAAATAAGAAGCTTAGAAGATGCTTAATAAATTCATAAGATAGAAATTAAGCCCGCTTAAGATTATTTAAAAGTCTTCTAATATAAAAGGAGGTTCGATTTATAATGGCGATACCGATAGGAATAGGAAACAGCGATTTGGCGGGATTAAATCCTGCGTCTGAAATTAAAGAGCTTAATCCCAATAATATATTAGGAAACGGCGGCGGTTCGGTACAGCCTGATAACGGAAGCGGTTCTTTTGCCGATACTCTTTTAAATTCCATAAATAAAGTCAACGAACTGCAGAATACGGCAAACAACTCGGCCGAAGCTATAGCGACCGGTCAATCTTCAAATATACATCAGGCTATGATAGATATGGAAAAAGCTAACGACTCTTTCGAACTTATGATGCAGGTCAGGAACAAAATAGTCACGGCTTATAATACTATTATGCAAATGCAGGTATAAAATTTTCCATATAGATACCGCTTTATAAATAAAAATACTATAATTCGCAATTCGGATTAAATGGCAGCTAATTTTAATGAATTAGGTACGCAATTAAAGACTTTTTTCACCGAACTTTCCATCGAAAGAAAGATAGTCTTCGTCCTTGTACTGGCAGGGGTCGCTATAGCCGTATATTTAACGGCGGTTTACGCTACCGCTCCGAAATACGGCGTGCTTTATTCAAATCTAAACGCAACGAGCGCTTCCGAAATAATCAGCAAACTTCATTCATACAATATTCCTTATAAACTTGGAGACAGAGGCAAAACCGTTCTTATACCTAAAAGCGATGTTTATAAAACGCGGCTTAAACTCGCTTCCATTGGTCTTCCGCGCCAGGAAGGCGTCGGTTTTTCCATATTCGATAAAGTTCAGATAGGGATGACCGATTTTATGCAGCATGTCGATTACCAGAGAGCTTTGCAGGGCGAACTTGAAAGAACGATAGACCAGATTAACAGCATTAAATATTCAAGGGTGCTTATAGTACTGCCTAGACAATCCGTTTTCGTTACAAGAAGGACGTCCGCAAAAGCATCGGTAATAGTCAAGTTAAGGTCGGGAATGACTCTCGACAAAATGCAGGTGAACGGAATAATCCATTTAGTCGCAAGCGCCGTAGAAGGTTTAAAGCCTAAAAACATTACCATAGTGGACACGGAAGGAAAGGTACTCTCGATTCCTACAAAAAGCTCTTTCGCATATACGGTAAATCAGTTAAACTACGTCCGTAAAATAGAAAAAAGCTTAGAAAGTAAAATAAATTCAATGTTAATACCGGTAGTAGGCGCGGGAAACGTAACGTCTAAAGTTTACGTTAAGGTCGATTTCGCAAAAAAAGTAGAATCTAAACTGACTTATAATCCCAATACAACGGCTATAGTATCTCAGCAGACGTATAAATCTTCTTCTACCGGAGCATTAAGGCCTCAAGGCGTTCCCGGCGCAAAATCAAACCTGCCGCCTGGAAAGGTTCCCATTCCTGTCGGAAAACCGAGCGTTCATACGGTAAAAAAAGAAACGACAAACTACGACGTATCTAAAAAAATAGAGAAAATATCGTATCCGGTGGGAACAATAAAAAGAGTTTACGCTTCCGTATTAGTCAACGGAACTTATAAAAAAATTAAATCGGCTAAAGGCAAAACTACTGAACAATATATTCATAGAAGCTCATCCGAAATGAGCCTTTTTAAAAATATAGTAAAAACAGCTATAGGTTATTCTAAGACGGCAAAAGATAAAGTCGTGGTGGCTAATATTCCTTTTAAAAAAATAAGCTACAAAATACCGGCGCCTCCTAAAAAAACTTTCGTAAAATTTATAAAATCCAATCTAGGAGAAATAATAAGATACGGCGTTATATTGATAGGCATCATATTGTTAATTTTAATTATTTTAAGACCGTTGATGCAATATATAACTACTTACGAATCACACGGAAACGCCCGTTCTTCGGAAGAAGAAAGGCTGGAAGCACTTGCGCAGATAAAACAGGAATCCATAGCGCCGCCGGAACCCGACGTTAAAGAAGTAGCGTCAAATATAGTAAAATCGGATCCGGATGCCGCGGTCAATTACGTAAGAAATTTAATGAAAGATACGGGAAGGGAAATATAAATGGCAAGAAGATTATCCGGAACCGAAAAAGCGGCGGTCTTCTTGGTTTCCGTGGGCGAAGACGCAGCATCCGAAATTATTAAAAGATTAGACCTTATGGAAATCCAAAAAATTACCAAGTATATGGATAACCTTCCGACTATAGAAAAAGAAGATTCCGAAAATATACTTAAGGATTTTAACTCTAATTTTTCAAAGGTCGGGCTGGTCGTAAAGGGAGACGATTACGTAAAAAATCTTATAGCTAAATCGCTTGACCCCGACAAAGCAAAAAAAATCTTGGACAATCTTCACGGTCCAATAGAGGAAGAAGGTCTGCAGACTTTAAAGTGGCTTGACCCTCATGTTATAGCAGATTTTGTTAAAAACGAACATCCTCAAACCATCGCCCTCATTCTTGGACACTTAGAACCTCTTTCAGCCGCCGTGGTAATAGGACTTCTGCCGTCTTCCATCAGGTCTCAGGTAGTATTCAGACTTTCAAAACTCGAAAGAGTGCCGCCGGGCGTTATCAAAGACTTAGACGAAGTGCTTCAGGAACAGCTTAAATCTACCGGCTCCACTCAGAGCAAATTAGTGGGAGGCGTCCGCGTAGTCGCAGATATTTTAAATAATATGGATAAATCTATAGAAGAACCTATTCTAGCCGATATTGAAAAATTAGACAAAGAAGAAGCCGAAAAAATCAGGGAATTAATGTTTACTTTCGATGACCTTGCAAGCGTGGACGACAAATCTATGCAGCTGATTTTAAGAGAGGTTTCTCACGACCAGATAGTCCTTGCTTTAAAAACGGCTTCGGAAGAACTTAATAATAAAATTCTTGCAAACGTTTCAAAAAGAGCTCAGGAGATGATTAAAGACGATCTCGAAGCTATGGGTCCTAAAAAACTTTCCGAAGTCGAAAAAGTCCAGCACGAAATATTAAAGGTAGCGAGAAGGCTTGAAGACGAAGGTAAAATAAGCCTTGCAGTGAAAAGCGAAAGCGAAAAATTAGTATGAGTAAAATCCTTAAAGATTACGAATTAAATATGGAGGGTCAAACCTTATACGATGGCAAAAAAACCATCTTAGCCAACGTTCTCAGGGGAGAAGGAGCAAGCGCAAAAGAAAACGCCGAACTTGTATCGGCTCTTGAATCAATACCTTCTTCGCTTCAAAAATATATAATTTCTTATATCGAAAATTACAAAAATAAAACGGGAAAAGAGTTTAAAGAAAAAGAAAATTCCGTTTTCGAAGCCGCAAAACAAAAAGGATATGCCGAAGGTTTTGAAAGCGGCAAATCGGAAGCATTAAAATCAATGGAAGAAGGCGTCAAAAATATATTTTCCGCCGCCGAATCCATAAAACAGTTTAAAAACGAACTATACGAAGACGTTAAAAAAGACGTAATAACCCTGTCGATAAAAATCGCCGAAACAATAACTAAATCAAAAATTGCCGCCGACGACGACATATTGCTTAATATAATAGCCTCTGCAATCAATCAGTCTTCCGATGCCGTAAATTTTACTATATGCCTTAATCCCGAAGATTACAAAGTGTTAAATAAAAACCCCGATGCCTTAAAAGATTTTTTGTCTAAGGAAGCAGTCATAGATTTTATTCAGGATAAAAACATACGGTCTGGAAATGTCGTTATAAAGACGGATTTCGGTGAAATAGACGCAAGAATTTCTACTCAGATAGAAAGGATAACAAATATGTTTACTAAAGTTTTTTGATCTTTTTTAATTTTGATCTTTCTTTTTTTGAAAGTTTATGGGGATTTCCTTTTTTAACTCCGCCTATTCTTCTTTCTCCGTCTTCTTCGTCGTTGTCATATTCTTCATAAAGTAGGTTTTTGCCGTTTTCGATAATGTCGTCGACTAATTTTACGAACTCGTCTATGCTTATGCAGGAACAGTCGGCGCTTGAAACCTCGCGCCTTATTCCGTTATCGTTAGTTACGACCAATAAACTGCCCTTTATGCTTTTAGACAGCCTTATTATCACGTCGTCCGCCTTTTCGTCTTTTTTTGAATACACCACTTCAATATTTTGACGGTTGTATTTCGACTCCAAAGGTTCGTCCGTATTGTATCCGTCAAAAACCACTACCACTTTATTCTTTTTTACATTATAATATTTTGATAAAAAATTTATCGTATCCTCTCTTAACTTTTGAAGTTCGTCGGATTTAAAACTAACTTTAAAGTAAGAGTTAAAAATAAAATTGTATCCATCTATTATTACAGTCAGCATAGTATATAAATTATAAATAATATGAATAATATTAGTCAAACGGAAAAAAACGAATATTTAGTTTATATATTGTCGGAACAAAAAAAAACGGTAGAAATTATAAAAAAAGCTCTCTCGCGGACTTTGCCGGAAGACAATATCGCAGTATCCGCCGGTTTCAAAAACCTGCCGCGCAGTTTCAACAGCAATACTTATATTATATCCGAATACGACGAAAATTGCATAAAAGAAATATCGTCGATAAAACCTAAAAGAAACATTAAGCTTTATGTTTATATAGAAAACTTACATAAGTTAAACGAGCGGGACGTAATTTTTTTAATAAAACATAATATAGACCACGTAATTCATTCGGGAAATATCGAAAAGTTGGTTTACGAAAGATTTATCGACGCTAAAATTTTCAAAAAGAAGCGATACAACGCTTTTATCGATAAAGAATCTACCCTGCTTGAAGATTTATCAGCCGAAAATGAAGACGTTAAAGGCACCGGCGTCAATATTTATGGAATTTCGGAGCATATCGCCGAAACCGTAAAAAAAATATGCAGAATCGCGCCTTCGGAAAGTTCGGTTCTTATAACCGGTGAATCCGGCACCGGTAAAGAACTGATAGCAAGATTGATACACAATAAATCCAAGCGAAGCGGACACCCTATGGTATCGGTAAATTGCGGAGCGTTTCCGGAAGGTCTTTTAGAAAGCGAACTATTCGGGTACAAAAAAGGCGCCTTTACGGGAGCGTTTACAGACAAGCTCGGAAGATTCGACCTTGCGGATAAATCGACTTTATTCTTAGACGAAATAGGCGATATGAGCCCTTCGCTTCAAGTAAAACTTCTAAGGGTTATTCAGGAAAGAGAGATAGAACCGGTAGGTTCGGTAAAAACAAAAAAAATAGACGCAAGAATCATTTCAGCCACTAATAAAAATTTAGAAGAACTTATTGCCAAAAATCTTTTCAGGGAAGATTTCTATTATAGAATTAACGTAATACCGGTTCATCTGCTGCCTTTAAGAGAAAGAAAGACCGATGTTATTATTCTTATATACTATTTTTTAAAAAAATTCGGCGATTACCAGAACGATTCGGTTTACGGAATTTCCGAAGACGCTTTCGATATATTATTAAACTATTCGTGGACGGGCAACGTTAGAGAACTTGAAAATTTAATGGAAATGCTGGTAGTATTAAATGAAGGAGGCTTAATAACCGAAAAAGATATTCCCGATAAATATTTAAAAAAATCAAATAATACCGTCCATTCCGAAAGTTTACTTCAAGGACGTACAGAAGATTTAAATATAGGCGAAAAAATTATAACGCGGTTTGACGAAGAACCCTTTCAAATTAATTTAAAAGAAAAAATGGAATCTGCTGAAAGAGAAATTATTGAAAAAGCCATGAAAATTTCCGGAGGCGTAAAGGAAAGGGCGGCAAAAATGCTGGGGCTTAACAGAACTACTTTAATAGAAAAATTAAAAAGATATGAAAAAAATAAAAAAAATAAAAAATAAAATCGTTTTTATATATATTGCGCTCATATTTTCCGTTTTTGCGCAAAGTTTTTTTATTTTCGGCGCAAACGCTAAAACTGCCGCAGTCCCTTCAAAAGCTAAACGGCTGTACGAAAAAGCTTTAAAAGAGTATAGAGCCGGCAGTTATTTCGATGCGCGCATAAATCTTAAATACATATTAAATAACTATAAAATGGAGAAAAAATTATATTCCGATGTTTATTTCCTTGCCGGAAAAGTTCTTTTTAAAGAAGAAAATTTTTTCTTGGCAAAACCTTATTTTCAGAGAGTAATTTATAAAAATCCCGATTATAAAGATATTTATAACGTTATATATTATATGGCGAGATGCGATTTTAATTTAAAAAATTACAGGCGTTCTATACGGGATTTCGATTTCCTTTTAATTAGAAGCAAAAAAGGAAGCAAACTTTATGACAGATCGCTCATATATTTGACTTTGTCTTACGCATCTTGCGGAGTCATGAAAAACGCCGACAAATTTTACGATAAAGACCATGTTAAAAATATTTTGCAAAAATCCGAATTTTTAAAAAAAAGAAGCAGTTATTTCAAAACAGTTTATTTAAATTATCTTATTAATCATAAAAAAAAATTTTCAGAAGCGATTTTAATATTAGGCATAAAAAATTTATTTACCACGAAAAAGAAAGAGTCATGTTTCAAATCTTACTATGCCGGAATAATAGCGTACGACGAGCAAAAATACGCCGCGGCTCAAAACTATTTTACAAAATCTTCCGGATACTGCATAGGATACTATTATAAAAACGGATTGGCTTATTACGGGATGTCTTTAATCGGACAAAACGATAAAAAAGGCATTAAATATATTAAAAATACGTCTTTAGAAACAAGCTATCCCGGCATCGAACTGAAATCTTTAAAATTTTTGGCGTCTTATTATAAAACCTTAAATAAGCCGGAAAAAGAATTAAAATGCGTAAAACGAATACTTTTCGATGCAGGCTCAATGCGCAAAATAACTAAAAAAGAAAAAACCAAAACCGAAAAAAAAGCGGCAGAATTATTATATAAGATAGTTAAAAACGATTATAAATCTAAAAAAACCAAAAAATATAAAGATGCTTTTAAAACCTTCGATAAAATAAGTTTTTTAATTCCCTCTAAATATATAATACCTAAAACCTATGCATATCTTGCTAAAATTAAACTCTATGGAAAGAATTTTAAATCCGCTCTGTTTTATGCAAAAAAATATAAAAACTTATATCTTAACGCATATATCTATTTTAAAATGAAAAATTACAAAAAATCGCTTTCACTGCTGAATAAAATAAATATAAAGAGCATAAAAGATTTAAAACCGAAGGATAAAATTATAAACTTAAAATTAAAATTATACAAAAAATTAAATCTTAATAAAAATTATACGGCTCTATTGAAAAACAGCATAAATTTAATGAAACCGGAAAATAAAATAAGAAATCTTTATTATCTCGGAAAAAACGAATTCGACGAAAATAACACAATAAAGGCGGAATATTATTTTGAACAAATTTTAAATAACGGCTTCTCTAAAGAAAAAAAGAACAAAAACATATTGTACGGAACATATTATTACTTAGGACTTATAAATTATTCGCAGAAAAAATATAAACTTTCGCTTGGAGATTTTAATAAAGGGTACGTTCTTGATTCTGCCGGCCATCATTTTCAGTACGAACTGTCCCAGATAGCATACATATATATGAAATATTTAAACAATAAAAAACTTGCGCTTAAATATTATTTCATACTGAAAAAAAATGCGTCTTCTTCCACCTATAAAAACCTTGCTTCCACCATGATTTCCGCAATAAATATGCAGAAATAAATTTACGAAAATCTATTGTTTCTTTTCGTATACGTAAAATAAAATCAGACACCTTTTTCTATTCTATGCAGGATTAAGGTAAGTTATAAGGCATGCTCAAAATAAAAGGGTTTACGTATTTCGTGTAAACAAAAACGGAATTTCTATCTATATTTTTTAATTCGTCCGGAGAAATTAAAGGATATAAGCCTGAAGCGACGGGAGATTCGCCGAAATCTAAATCGTTTATATGTTTTCTCAAAAAATTCTTTATGCAATACGTAACGCTCGCCGGACATTTCGGAATAATATTTGCAGGTTTCCCAGCCGGCATGACCCATAACGATATGGGTTCCGATATTCGACGCAATTAAAGCCGTATCGCCGTAATGCTCCTTTAAAAATGCTATATCCTGAACTGTTATGCATACGCCGGTATTTGTTTTCCTTAAATTTGCAAGTTCCGTATCGAAATCGTTCAAGGTTAAAACAGGAAATTCGTCGAGATAAACGAAAAAACTGCGTCCGGCATCTTTAATTTCGACGCCGTTTTTGTCGTCATCGACGCTCCTTAAACCGCTTCTTCTGTTTTCGTATATTCCGTCTATAAACATTTGCGCAATAAAAGATATCAGCCTGCCTCCCCCCGAATTTATTTTTTCTTTAGGAATACCTGCTATAAATAACGTATCTTTCTCAAAAAAGTCTTCCAAATTAAAACATTCGACATCTTTTTCTCTATCATTATTTTTATCCTTATCTTTGCTTT